>NZ_JBIMSN010000008.1:0-153218 GCF_043944905.1 Antrihabitans spumae | reverse complement strand
AGCACCTTTCTTCATGTACGACACCAACTCCGAAGGAATTACCGTGAAAGCGGCAGGCTAACAGCCGAAGGCCGCCTGCCGCCTTTGCCTTACCTCACGAACTACCGGCTAACCAGCCTCAACAGCTGACCATCGCTGTTACTAGTGTGACTAGAGGTATCTATGTGACAAAAGTCCACTCTTAAACAGGCTGTCAGTCGGTTTTGTGGCCCGTTACCGGATACGCATTCAGCGAGGCGTGCCGGACGGCAGGTCGGCCGGTGCGCCGCATGTCCAATCTGCCCAGTTCGGGGGCAAGCAGGTGCGAAAATCTTGCGATGAACCACGTCAGGTCTAGGGCACGGCGACTGCCCCTATTGCTTTCCTTCCTCGCCATGGCATTCGTCTTGTCCGGTTGCATCCACGCGACCATCGACGCAACGGTGTCGAGCGACGACACCGTCTCGGGAACGGTCGAGTTCGCCCTCAAGGACGAGTACATCTCGATCCTTCCCGGCGGCTCGGAGGAGTTTCGAAAGGAAATCTCCGCCGATGGCTGCGACATCCCCGGTGCTGAAGTAGAACCCTACGAAGAGGCTGGCTTCACCGGCGTCAAATGCACCTTCGACAAAGTCCCGCTTGCCGATTTCAACGGTATGAGCGGTGAGGAAGGTTCCGATACCGAAGACCTCACACTCACGCGGGAAGGCGACAAATTCATCCTGAAAGGCACCCTCGACCTGACCGAAGAGGCATCGGGTGGCGCGCCGGTCGATCCGAGCGAACCCGACTTCTCCGAAGCGCTGAAAGACGCCGAAGTCGAATTCAAATTCACCTTTCCAGGAAAGGTCGAATCTACGACGGGTGTGAAGAGCAACAACGACCGGACTGTCACGTTCACACCGAACGACGAGGGCAAAGCCGACATTCAGGCAACCGCGAGTGCAATCGAAAGCGGTAGCGACGCCGACATCACCAAGATCGTCATCCTCGTCGCAGCGATCGTCGCCGGCGTCCTTCTGGTTCTTCTCGCGCTCGTGTTGTTGCTCAAGAAGCGCAACAAGTCGAAGAACCCGCCGCAGAGCGGCTACGGTCCCCCACCAGCTGGTGGATACACCCAGGCGCCTCCCGGCTCCGCCGGTTACGGCGGTTACAACCCGACCCCGTTCCCGCAGCAGCCGGGCGGATACAACCCGCAACAGCCAGGCGGCTATCCACCCCAGCCGCCGCAGCAGCCAGGTCCTTACAACCCGCCGCCACCGCAGCAATAGCTGCAAACCGAAAGGCCGGCCCACCCGAAGGTGAGCCGGCCTTTTGCCGTACTTGGAAAGAACAGACTCTAGAAGTCCATGCCACCCATGCCGCCGGTCGGATCGCCCGCGGGCGCTCCGGCCTTCTCCGGCTTGTCGGCGACAACGGCTTCGGTCGTCAGGAACAGAGCCGCGATGGACGCTGCGTTCTGCAGTGCCGAGCGGGTGACCTTGACCGGGTCGTTGATGCCGGCCGCGAGCAGGTCCTCGTAGACGCCGGTCTCGGCGTTGAGGCCACTGCCGTCGGGCAGGTTGCGGACCTTCTCGGCCACAACGCCGGGCTCGAGGCCTGCGTTGAAGGCGATCTGCTTCAGCGGAGCTTCGAGCGCAACGCGCACGATGTTCGCGCCGGTGGCCTCGTCGCCCTCGAGCTTGAGGTCGTCGAGAACCGGGGATGCCTGCAGAAGTGCAACGCCACCACCGGCGACGATGCCCTCTTCGACAGCTGCCTTTGCGTTACGCACGGCATCTTCGATGCGGTGCTTGCGCTCCTTGAGCTCGACCTCGGTCGCAGCTCCGGCCTTGATGACTGCAACGCCACCGGCCAGCTTGGCCAGGCGCTCCTGCAGCTTCTCGCGGTCGTAGTCGGAGTCGCTGTTCTCGATCTCCGCGCGGATCTGGCTCACGCGACCGGCGATGGCATCGGCGTCGCCGGCACCTTCGACGATGGTGGTCTCGTCCTTGGTCACGACGACCTTGCGTGCGCGGCCGAGCAGCTCGAGGCCTGCGGTCTCCAGGGAGAGGCCGACCTCTTCGCTGATGACCTCGCCACCGGTGAGGATGGCGATGTCGGCGAGCTGTGCCTTGCGACGGTCACCGAAGCCGGGGGCCTTGATGGCAACCGACTTGAAGGTGCCACGGATCTTGTTCACGACGAGGGTGGAAAGGGCTTCGCCCTCGACGTCCTCGGCGATGATCGCGAGCGGCTTGCCGGACTGGATAACCTTCTCCAGCAGCGGCAGCAGGTCCTTCACGGTCGAGATCTTGGAGCTGACCAGCAGGACGTACGCGTCCTCGAGGACCGCTTCCTGACGCTCGGCGTCGGTCGCGAAGTAGCCCGAGATGTAGCCCTTGTCGAAGCGCATGCCTTCGGTGAGCTCGAGCTGCAGGCCGAAGGTGTTGGACTCTTCGACCGTGATGACGCCCTCTTTGCCGACCTTGTCCATGGCTTCGGCGATGAGCTCGCCGATGGACGGGTCGCCGGCCGAGATACCAGCGGTAGCAGCGATCTGCTCCTTGGTCTCGACCTCCTTGGCGTTCTCGAGGAGGCGCTTCGTGACGGCCTCGACGGCCTTCTCGATGCCACGCTTGAGGCCGAGCGGGTTCGCGCCGGCTGCGACGTTCCGCAGGCCTTCACGAACGAGTGCCTGAGCGAGCACGGTTGCGGTGGTGGTGCCGTCGCCAGCGACGTCGTCCGTCTTCTTGGCAACTTCCTTGACCAGCTCGGCGCCGATCTTCTCGTAAGGGTCGTCCAGCTCGATCTCCTTGGCGATGGAAACACCATCGTTGGTGATCGTGGGAGCGCCCCACTTCTTTTCCAGAACGACGTTGCGACCCTTGGGGCCCAACGTCACCTTGACTGCGTCGGCGAGGGCGTTCAGGCCCCGCTCGAGGCCGCGGCGGGCCTCTTCGTCGAACGCGATGATCTTGGCCATTGCGAAGTGATCCTCCGGGATATTGAGGCTGACACATGTGGACGACCACTTGGGTCGTCTCATCCAACGCTGCTGGCCAGGCTCGGTGCCCGCGACGGACGACCGGAGTGTCAATTGGGTTCCGGTCTCACCGTCCCGACCTGGCACTCACGGTTCGCGAGTGCCAACTGCCTTTTTAGCACTCGGGGGTGGCGAGTGCAAGGCCGCCGACGACTGCAGCTGCGGGCACCGGCCGGCCGAAGTACCAACCCTGCGCGTACCGGCACCCGATCGCACGCACCTGAGCTTCCTGTTCGGTGGTCTCGACACCCTCGGCTACGGTCGCCAATCCGAGTGCCCGCGACAGTGCCTCGATCGCCGAGGTCAAGACGACCTTGTGCGCGTCGCGATCGATTGCGTCGATGAACGACTTGTCGATCTTGACGATTTCGATCGGAAACTTCTGAAAATTGCCGAGCGCCGAATAGCCGGTCCCGAAGTCGTCGATACAGATCGTCACGCCCAGTGCAACCAATTCGCGCAACACCTCGCGCGCGGAAAGATGGTCTTCGATAAGGGCAGTCTCGGTGAGTTCGAGCCACAACGCCGATCCCGGCAGATCGTTGCGCTCCAGTGCCGCCTTCACCGTGTCGAGCAACCCACCGCCGCGCAACTGTCTACCGGAGACGTTGACCGCTATCCGCAACGTCGACTGCTGCCGACGCCACCGGGCAAGTTGCGCGCACGCCGAATCGAGGACCCATTCCCCGATCTCGACGATCAGGTCGGTCGATTCGGCGAGGCCGATGAACTCCGCGGGACTGACCAACCTGCCCTGCAGATGCCAGCGCAGCAATGCCTCGTAGGCAATCTCCTCGTTGTTCTGCAGATCCACTATCGGCTGGTAGTACAGCTCGAACTGATCTCTGCCGACCGCCTCGCGCATCGCGTTCGTCAGCTCCAGTTCCGAGAGCGCGATCGAACGCAACCGGTCGTCGAATACGGCGGCACCACTCGGTTTGGTGGCCTTCACGTAATACATCGCCGAGTCCGCTTCCCGGATGAGGTCGTCGGCGTTCAGTGGGCCTGCGCCCGGCGTGGAGAACGACACCCCGATCGACGTCGACACGAACACCCTGCCGACACTCAATTCGAAAGGCTCCCGCATCGCTGCGAGGATGCGGTCGGCAATCGTCGGATCTGCCGCCTGCGTCTCAGTACGCTGCTCCTTCTCCGCGACGCAGGGACAATCGTCGAAACTCCATGAGGCAACGACGAATTCGTCTCCGCCGTAACGATAGACAACGCCTAGGTCGCCGACGGCAGCGACGACGCGCGTTGCGACGAGTGAAATCAGCTCGTCACCGATTCTGTGGCCGAAGCTGTCGTTGACGAGTTTGAAGTCGTTGAGGTCCATGAAGTGCAGGCAGCAGCCCATGTTCGCATGTGGACCGCCCGCGGCAAGGTCGTCGTAGAGTGCGGATCGGTTCGGCAGGTTGGTCAGATCGTCGTGAGTCGCGCGATGCCGCGCCCGATCCTCTTCCTTTTCGCTCTGCCCGACAGCGATCTCACTTCGAATGAGCACAGCGCAGAAGAGCAACGCGAACAGGGCGAGCCGCACCAATCGGTCCGTCTGCCCGACCGGCGGGTAGAGGACGGTCATCACCACCGACACGGTCAGCACCACAAGTACGACGACGAAGCGCTGGCGAAAGGTGTCGCCGCGTCGTGGCCGCCACGGGGGCTTGTCCGCCATCGTCGGGTGCAGTGTGGCGGCGACCATGAACCCGAAGCCGATCGTCAGCGGATACAGACAGGCTGTCGACGGCGTCAGACCGGGGTACGCGGGTTGGATGGCGAGCAGTGCATGCGCGACGGTGACGCAGGCCATGCCGATCGTCAGCAATGGATAGGCGCGGTTCGCGCGGCCGCGCGCAATGCACAGATGCACGAGCACGGTGAGCACAGCCGCGTCGACGACGAGACACAGCACTCGCAACAACGACGCGTCGAAGGGATCACCCGTTCGCTCGATGACCGTGGTGACGAAAGCGACCCACATCGACATCGCGGTACCGAAAGCAACGAGCAGCGCGTCGAGTGACACCCGAGGGGGCCTTCGAACCGGTCTCCCGTCGCAGCCAGTGCAGCGCGGCCCACGACGTCAGGATCATCGGGACGAAACCCAGTGCCGGCGCCACGACCGTACGAAGGAGTTCGATGTCGGTCGACCACAGGGCCACGACGACACAGCTGACAGCGTTGGATGCAACGACGAGACGCCACGGTCGCCCATCTGCCGGCTTGTTCACGGCGATCCCGACGGTCATGACGACCACCGACCCGAGGGCAACCGTTCCGACGACGGCCAGCATGCCGTCGACACTTCCGATGTGTTGCAATGCGGCAAGTACCGGGACGACGACAACACCTGCACCTGCGGTGCCCCACGACCAGATGCGGCGTCGTCGCATCGATCGATCGCTCGTCATGCCGGTCACTCGCGAGATCCTTTGTCCAGTCACTACACACTTCACGACCCGTCTAGGCGCCTGCGATCGACGGGCGGACCACCTGCTACCCCGGCAACCCGTAGCTTAGGCGTCATCCTCGGCTGCGTGTCGGCGAAAGTCGCGTAGCGATTCGCGCAAATCTTTCAGGAGCAGGTCCGGTACCTCCAGCCCGGCGAAATGGCCACCACGGTCGTAGGACGTCCATCGCACGATGTTGTGTGATTGTTCGGCCAACGCTCGTACCGGTAGCGCGATGTCACGAGGGAACACTGCGACCGCGGTCGGGACAGGCGAGTATTCGAGCGCGCGCAACGTCGTCCAGGATTCCTTGTAGAACCGCGCCGATGAACCCGCGGTGCGGTTGAGCCAATAGATCATCACGTTTGTCAGCAACTCGTCGCGGTCGACTGCGTCGTCAGGCGTGTCGGTCGAATCTGTCCAGTCCTTGAAACGTTCTGCGATCCAGGCCAACTGACCCACCGGTGAATCCGTCAGACCATAGGCAATCGATTGGGGTCTGGTGCTCTGCAGCATCGAGTAGCCGCGTAGTTCGTTGCGATAGCGTGCGCCCGCTTCGAGGCTGCGGAGCTGTTCCGGATCGGTCGGATCGGCGGACTTGGGCCGGGCACTGGCAGAGAAAACCGCGGTGAGGTGCAGCGCGACAAGATGTTCCTGATCGATCAGGACGAGCCAACGCGAGATTGCCGAGCCGTAGTCACCGCCGTGCGCCGCGTAGCGGGCGTAGCCGAGTCGGTGCATCAACTCCGCCCACACCGCGGCGACCCGTGGCACCGACCATCCGACGGTCGCCGTCGGACCGGGAAACCCGAATCCAGGAATCGTCGGAACGACGACGTGAAATGCCTCGGTGGGATCGCCACCGTGCGCACGCGGATCGGTGAGTGGCCCGATGAGGTCGAGGAATTCGACTATCGAGCCCGGCCAGCCGTGGGTGAGGACCAACGGCAACGCCTCCGGTTCGGGCGAGCGCACGTGAATGAAATGCACATCGAAGCCGTCGATCTCGGTGAGAAATTGCGGTACCGAGTTCAGCTTGGCTTCCTCTGCACGCCAGTCGTATTCGTGGCGCCAATAGCCCGCCAGGTCACGCAGATAGCCGACCGGAATGCCATAACTCCAATCGGCGCCGACGGGATCCTCGGGCCAGCGGGTTGCATCGAGTCGGGCGGCGAGGTCGTCGAGGTCGGCTTGCGGGATCTCGATTCGATACGGCCGGATCTCCGGGTCTGCGCTCATCTGGGAAAGCCTATGCGCGAGCCGGAACAGCTTCCGGCGTATCGCGGGCGAGAGCGATCGTCGACGTCACCATGACGATCAGAGCGATCGCGAGAATCGCCGACATCTCGCGATCGGTATCGAGGTATTCGCCTAGTACAAGAAATCCGAGTGCGGTGGCAACGACGGGTTCGCAGACGGTCGACGCGGGCAGCGAGGCTTGCAGCGCCCCCGCCTGATAGGCGTTCTGCTGCAGGATCGTTGCGGTCAGCCCGACCACGACGAGCACGTAGGTCTCGGGCGCGCTGAGCAGTGCGCCTATCCCATCACCTGCATGTGCGACAACACCTTTGGTGAGTACGGCAGCGATTCCGAACATGGCGCCCGCAGCTATGCCGAGCAACAGCGCGCGTCGCGGTCCAGGAGAACGACGGGCACCGACGAGACACAGTGCGAGAACGGGTAGTCCGATAGCCGCAATGACGGCCCAGTGTTTGCCCTCAGCGTGCGGATTGCCAGGGCGGGGATCGCCGATAACGATGAGCACTGCTACCGCAATCGTCAGCAGAAACGCCCACGCCCATTCACTCGGTTTGATCGAACGTGACGCGAAGAACGCACCGAGCGGAAGAGCGAAGAGCAACGACGTCACCAGTAGCGGCTGGACGAGCAGAATCGAACCCTTGCCGAGCGCTGCGGCCTGGAAGACATAGCCACCCGCTCCGACGATGGTGCCGATCCACCAGATCGGTGTCTTGGTCAGCGATCCGACGGCGCCGAGCGCGCCGAGTTGGTCGTCGGGGATCTGCGCGGCAGCGCGTTGGCGCACGACCGCGCCGACGGCGATGCACAGCGCGGCGACGAGTGCGAAGGCAATCGCGGATGCATAGACGGGCACGCCGGAAGGGTATCCGGCGTGCCCGGGTCACGCAGCGCCGAACCAATAACGGCCGAACCATCAGCGGCCGAACCATCAGCGGCCGAGGACTGCCTGCGCCGTCGTGACCAATCGATCGACGTACGCCGCCGCGGAGCCGCCGCGCGAGAGGGTTGCCGCCTGCCCCGCCCATAGATTGACGAAGTCCGGATTGCCCTGGCGGCCTGCCTCTTTGCGGATCGGTTGCATCAGTGCGTTCTGGATCGGATATGCAGGCACCTCGTCCTCCAGCGCCGCAAGGTCACGGACGAATCCGTTCGGAATTCCTCGCGCGTGCCGTCCGGAAAACAGCCGTGTCAGGACGGTTGTCCCGGCGTCGGGGCCGAGTAGTGCAGCCTTGTGCACGGGGTGTGTGCCCGATTCGGTGGTCGTGAGAAAGCCCGTACCGATCTGCACGGCGTCGGCACCGAGGGTCAGCGCGGCTGCGACACCACGACCATCCGCGATTCCGCCGGCAGCAACAACCGGAATCCCGACGGCATCGGCGACTGCGGGGACCAACGAGAAGGTCCCGACCAACGATTCGCGAAGCGGGCGAAGGAACGCGCCGCGATGCCCGCCCGCATCACTACCGGAGGCGACGACCACGTCGATACCAGCGGCTTCGACAGCTACGGCTTCGGCGACGGTCGTTGCTGTCGCGATCGTGACGATGCCGCGGCGGCGCGCCTCGGCAACAACGTGTGCATCGGGAACACCCATCACGAAACTTATTGCGGGCGGCTCGAATTCGAGTAGCGCCTCGATCTGGTCTGGGTAGTTTTGACCCAACGACATGGTGTCGGGGTCGGGCGGATCGACGCCGAATTGTTCGTAGTACGGACGCAGCCTGTCGATATGTTGCGCGAGTTCGTCGATGGTCGGCCGTGGCGCATCGTCGACGTGTGGGACCCACAGGTTGATTGCGAACGGTTTGTCGGTGACAGCCCTCGCCGACGCGACGATGTCACCGATTTCGCCCGGCGAGAAGATGTGTGCGCCGAAGGACCCGAGTCCGCCGGCGTTCGACACGGCAGCAAGCAGTTCCACACTCGAGAGACCGCCACCGAAAGGCCCCTGGACGATCGGGTGTTCGAGGCCGAGCACGTCGCCGAGTCGCCCCGCCCACGTCCCGGTCATGCCGACACCGCAACGGCGGGTATGTTGCCGTCGATCGAGCGTTTGCCGATCGCGAACTGCCGCGCGAGCAATGCAACCCGTCGCCCGAGATGTTCTGCGGTGCGAAGGTCGGCGGACGGTGGCGCGACGTCCGGTGGCGCGTCGGATGGTGCCTGCGCCATGGCTCCGACGAATCCGCCGAGCCGGTTCAGGCTGTCGGCTGTGCCCGTCGAGGTGTAGATCCAGCCCGGCGCAAGGTCGAGGTTCACCCAGGTCATGCCGTGTTGAGCGGCGAACAGAACCATCGACGAGAGGGTGTGCAGTTTGTCGCCGTTCGCGCCTGCCGACGTGGTGAAACCAGCGGCAAGCTTGTCTCGCCAGCCCTGCTTGGCCCACACGCCCGCGCTCGCTTCGGCGAATGCTTGGAACGTCGACGACTGGCTCCCCATGTAGGTCGGTGAGCCGAAGACGATCGCGTCCGCGGAATCGAGTGCATCCCATAGCGATTCGGTAAGTTCCGCGACGTTTCGCAGTTCGACTCGGGCTCCTGCAACCGATGCGACGCCGTCGGCGACCGCACGGGCCTGCCTTGCCGTGTGGCCGTAACCGCTGTGGTAGGCGACGACGACCGAGATCGATGTTCGGTTGTGCTCACTCACTGGCTCGGACATTGCTGCCCCTTTCTTCGACTGTTCGATCCGACGTTTGCGATAGTAGACGACCGGTCAACTATTTTGCAAGTATAGTTGACCGGTCGTATACTCGCCTCATGGGACGGACAAGTGATGCGCGCGAGCGGATACTCGATGCCGCGTGCACCCTCATCCACACCCGCGGCTACGTCGGGATCGGTGTCGCCGAAATCTGCACGAAGGCCGACGTGCGGAAAGGCAGCTTCTACCACTACTTCGAGTCGAAACAAGCTCTGACGCTCGAGGTCGTAGACCTGCACTGGCAGCAACAGCGCGCCACGTGGATCGCAACGCTCAGCACCGACGACGAGCCGCTACAGCGTCTGGAATCCCTGCTGCGACTGCAGATTGCAGCCCAACGAACCGCACACGACACAGACGGCCACATCGACGGCTGCCTCCTCGGCAACCTGGCACTCGAACTCAGTAATCAGGACGGCAGCGTTGCAACGAAGTTGCAAGAAGTATTTGCCGATCAGATCGCTCTCGTCGCTGCCGTACTCGCCGAAGCCGCCGCACAGGGCGCCATTCCCGAGTCGAACGCAACCGTCGAGACCGCGCGCGGGGTGGTCGCGCAACTCGAAGGCCTCGTCATGTTCGCAAAACTCAGCAACGATCCAGCCATGCTGGACGGACTGTGGCGCAACACGCTCGGCCTCCTGCGCGCCTGACGCGTTACCCGTCGTTCAGTGCAGTAGGCGTTGCCAATTCGCAGGAACTCGACCTTCGGGTCCGGGGGCAGGCTGATCGAGCGGATGGTGCGTCGGTCCGGCCAACTCCGGACCGTCGTAGGACTGCTTGGTCTCGAAGTTCCAGTACCAGTCCTCGCCAGGCTCGAAGCTCTGCATAAAGGGATGACCGGTCTCGCCCGCGTGCTTCGTCGCGTGCTGAGCGGGCGACGAATCACAGCAGCCGATGTGCCCGCACTGAGCACACCGACGCAGGTGGAACCACCAGCCACCACCAGCACCGCATTCGACACACCCGGGGCCGCTCGGCGGCACGGCGGGATCAATTCCCTTCGTCATCGTCACGCTCTCTTTCTGGTGCGGTCAACGGCAGCCGAACGATGAACCGTGTGTTGCCCGGCTCCGACTCGACTCGAATATCGCCGTGATGTTTGTTGACGACTATTCGGAACGAGATATCTAGACCGAGGCCGGTGCCCTCACCGACGGCTTTCGTGGTGAAGAACGACTCGAAGATTCGGCTCTTGATCTCGTCCGGAACGCCGGTTCCAGTATCGCCGATCTCGATTGCTGCGCAGTCGTTTTCGAGGTATGTGCGAATCGTCAGTGTGCCGCCATCGGTGTCCGCCATCGCACCGACCGCATTGTCGATCAAATTCGTCCACACCTGATTCAGTTCCGCTGCATAACAGGGGACGGGAGGGAGACTGCGGTCGTAATCCTTGACGACCTCTATCGAATCGCCGATCTTACGAGCGAGCATCACCAGCGTGCTGTCGAGCAACTCGTGCACGTCGACCACCTGGAACGGCGCCCGATCCATCTGCGAATACTGCTTGGCGGCATTGACCAGCGACGTGATGCGAGTAGTCGAATCGCCGATTTCGTTCATCAGCAATTCGGTTTCGATCGTGTAGTTCAGCCAGCGGATAGAACCCTCGAAAACGAAGTCCTGCGTATCGGCGAGCGTCGCCTCGACCCGATCCAGCCAATCGGTGTCGATACCGGCCTGCACGAAGGTCGGCGCGAGATCCCATCCGCCGCTGATGTTGTGCTCCTCGAACCACTCGCCTAGGGCGTCCTCGCGGTCGGATTCTTCCATCGGCGTGAGAATCGGCGCTTTTGCGACCTGTTCGGCCGCCTGCTCCTGCAGCGTGATCAACGCTTCCATCGTCGCGGGCGAGAACTTGCCCTTCGCGATCATTCCGAGTTTGTGCCGCATGCCCGCCACCCGCTCGCGTAGCAACGAGGTCGCCCGCACCGCGGCAGCCGCGGGATTGTTCAATTCGTGCGTCAAGCCGGCCGAAAGCGAACCGAGCGCCAACAACCGTTCCCGCTGATCGATGATCATGCGCGAGTTGCGGTTTCCGAGGAACACACCTTCGAGTAGGTGCACCGCCATCGGAAACCATTCCTGCATCATCCGCGCGAACGTGCCTGCGTCGAGCACGAAGAAGCGCGCCGTCTTCCGCACGTACATCGAACCGCCGTAGGTCTGCTCGACCCGATCGCCGAGGTAGGCACCCCATGCACCGGCATAGGCGCCGGCGTGGTCGGAGCGCACGGTCTCGATCTCTTGGCCACCGGAGAGTTTCGTCAACGCGATCTCGCCGCTGATCATCACGTAGAAACAGGTCGCGGGATCACCTTCGTGATACACGGGTCCCGGTTCGATGACCTCGACGTGACCGTCACGGCACAGCCAGGCCAACTGCTCGTCGTCGAGCTTCTCGAAGAGGAACAGGGTCCGCAGTTCCTCTGGATCACATACGGTTTCGGCGCTCATGGTTTCGCCAGATATCTGTGTACGAGCATCACTGCCATGGCTCCTTCTCCGACGGCCGACGCGACGCGTTTCGCCGAATCGGCGTGAACATCTCCGGCGACGAAGACGCCGGGAACACTTGTCTCCAAATGATGTGGCGGTCGTTCCAGCGGCCAACCACGTGGTCTGCCACCGTCGATTGCGAGATCGGGACCGGCGACGACGTAGCCACGCTCGTCACGGACGACCACACCGTCCAGCCATTCGGTCCCCGGCGCGGCACCGATGAACAGAAACAGCCACTGCGCATCGACGGTCTCTTCGGTATCGGTTGCGTTGTTCCGCAGCGTGATTCGTTCGAGGTGATCGTCGCCGGCGACAGTCGTCACCTCCGAACACGATCGAACCGTGATGTTGTCGATGTTCTCGATCTGCTGAATCAGATAGTGCGACATGGAATTTTCGAGCGACGGTGCGCGGACGACGATCGTCACCGATCGCGACGTTCGCGAAAGGTACACGGCCGCTTGGCCTGCAGAGTTCGCCCCGCCGACGATGTAGACGTCCTCGTTGGCGCAGCGTGCTGCCTCCGTCATGGCCGACCCGTAGTACACACCCCGCCCCGTGTAGTCGTCGATGCCTGGCGCCGGATGGCGCCGGTACATCACGCCCGTCGCGACGATGACCGTGTGGGCATCGAGCGAATCGCCGTCTGCAAACCGGACGGTTCGTGCAGCCCCACGCACTTCGAGTCCGACGACGTCGCGAGTGGTGATGACTTCGGCACCGAACTTCGATGCCTGCCTGCGGGCGCGATCGGCAAGCTGGGAACCGGACACCCCGTCGGGAAATCCCAGGTAGTTCTCGATACGCGAGCTCTGCCCGGCCTGGCCGCCGGTTGCGGTCCGCTCGACGAGGACCGTACGCAAGCCTTCGGACGCGCCATAGACGGCCGCTCCGAGACCAGCGGGTCCGCCGCCGATGACGATGAGGTCGTAGAAGTCCTTGGAGGGAGTTGTGTTCAAGCCGACTCGCGTAGCGAGCTCGGCATCGGTCGGTTCGATCAGTGCCTCACCCTCGGCGGTGATCACGACGGGACAGTGATCGGCGTCGGTCCCTGCGGCTTCGAGCAAGCGCGCACCCTCCGGCTCATCCGACATGTACCAGCGGTAGGGCAGCTGATTTCGGGCGAGAAATTCTCTGACCTCCGACGATCGCGCAGACCATCGATGCCCGACGATCTTGGTCTCCGTGATCGGTCGGTGCTCTGTGCACAGCCACGCTTCGAGTTGCGCATCGATGACCGGGTACAGCTTCTCTTCCGGCGGATCCCACGGCTTCAGCAAGTAGTGATCGAGGTCGACCACGTTGATCGCATCGATGGCGGCGTCGGTATCTGCGTAGGCCGTCAGCAGGACCCGACGAGCATATGGATGGAGATCCATGGCCTGCTCGAGAAATTGAATGCCATCCATTCCGGGCATCCGATAGTCGGCAACCAGGATCGCGACTGGTTGGCCGCGCAGCTTCATTTCGCGGAGCGCATCCAATGCGTCGGGGCCCGATTGCGCGCGGACAATGCGATATTTTTCGCCGTAGCGGCGACGGAGGTCGCGCACGACCGCACGGGAAACTCCCGGATCGTCGTCGACACTCAAGATTGCTGGTTTGACTGCTGCGGGTGAATCATTACGGTCGCGAGGTGCCGTCACCCTACGAGTATGCCGACCAGCGCACTCGAGTATGCCGACCAGCGCACTGTCGCAGCTAGTTGTCACGCTCACAGCGGAATCGGACACTACGTCGATACCGAACCCGCAGCTCAGACGCGGTGGTGCAGTACCTGATCGAGTTCACGAGCAGTGAGTAGCCGCTCGAGCTTTTCACTCGGCCACTTCTTGGGCCTGCCATGCATACGGGCGGACTCGAGCAGCGGTATGGATTGGGCTTCGTGGCGACGCAGAATCGAATGTATTTTCACGACCGATACTCCATATGTAGCGGGTTGGTGATGTGTAACTGGTTGGTGCATTCACATATCCATCGCTGATATTGCTCCGATTATTACGTGTTACGCGTGAGACACGCGGGAAGATTGTTAATCAATTCCACTTTTGCGAATGCGGTTTGCAGTCATGCGGCGCTGGCTTTGTGCCAATACACCGCGGTCTGGTTCGTCATCCTCGGATAGCCCGCACGCCCTCGGCAATCTGGCTGACAGCACGGTTCAGGATGTCCTGGATGGGCTGCTCGTCCGAGGCGATCCAGTGCCGGATCGCCGCATGGACGCCCCACACCGACTGGGCCGCAAAAATCTTGACCTGTAGCTCGCCGACGTCTTCGAGACGGTCGCGGAGGATGTCGCACACCTGCTGCTCGATGTCGACCAGAAGCCGTAGTTGTCCCATCCGGACGTCGGGTTCGCTGACGACGTAACTCATCCGCCGTCTGATCCGCTCGACCTCGGCCGGGTCCGCGAAAATCTCACCGATCAGCAACGGCGCAGCTGTGACGACGGTGTCGTACAGGTCGCCGACAGTAATTCGCCGCTCGCCACCAGCCATCCGAACGACCTCGAAAATCTGCGGGTCGTACTCATCCCAGAGCACCAACATTTCCTTGGTGCCGAAATACCTGTAGATCGAACTCGCAGACACCGCGGCCGCCCCGGCGACGCGTTCCACGGTGACGGCCGTGTAGCCATGTTCGTCGAACAACGCCAAGGCCGCGGTCTGGATGTCGCGCATTGCCTGGAGCTTCCTGCGCTCCCAGGCAGACGGTCCGGCCATGCTCCTAGCCTACGCCAATTTCTGACAGTCACTTGCAGGTTGGGCGAACTGACCCTAGAGTCCGTACCAGACAGTCACTTTCAGAATTGGGGAATTCGATGACGCTCCAACTCGAAGAGCGGCCCGCTATCGGCTACCGATGGGGCGGATTCGTCGCACGACGCCGCTGGGCCGTGCTCGGCGCCTGGATCGTCCTCATCGTGCTCGGCGGGCTGTCCACGCCACTGCTCAACTCCGCACTCCAATCCCCCGACTTCACCGTGCACAATGCCGACTCGGCTCGGGCGAGCGAGCTCACCACCAAGCACTTTCCCCAGTTGGGCGACGGCCAGGGTGTCATCGTCTTCGACTCGCCGACGTTGTCGGCAGACTCACCGGAGTTCCGTTCGGCGGTCACCGACGCCGTCGAACAAGCCCGCTCCGCCCAAGGCGTTGGCAACGTCGTCGGGCCATTCGACGCACTCGGCGGACAGATTTCCGACGACCGGCATGCAGCGTTGGCCGTCGTTGCCCTGACTGGTACCCCGTCGGAGCGCGCAATCACCGCGCGAAAGTTGCAAGACGACCTGACCGCCACGAACCACCCGAACATGACGGTTGGACTCACCGGAATCGCCGCGCTGCAGAACGATCTCGTCGACATCGAAATCGGCGACATCACCAAGGCCGAGGCGATCGGCATCCCCGTCGCCCTGCTCATCCTCGTGTTCGCGCTCGGCGCCGTCGTCGCAGCAGCGCTTCCGATCGGGGTCGGCCTTGCGGGTCTCGCGCTGACGACGGGACTCCTGTTCCTGCTCTCCGGAGTCACCTCGATCAACGTGCTGACAGTGTCGATCGCATCGATGATCGGCATCGGGATCGGCATCGATTACGCGATGTTCATCGTGAGCAGGTTCCGTGAGGAACTCGCACGCGGCAGGGGGGTGACCGACGCAATCGGCATCGCGATGAGTACGACAGGCAAGACCGTCGTCGCGTCCGGGCTCATCGTGACCATCGCGCTCGGCTCGCTCGTCGTCATCGACGCGCCGATCTTTCGCGGTATCGCCCTCGGCGTCGGGATCTCGATCGTGTCGACAATGCTTGTCGCACTGACCTTCCTGCCCCCACTGCTCGCCGTCCTCGGGCCGAAGGTGAATCGTTGGGCGCTACCCGCACGCTTCCGGCCTGCCGAAGTCACCAACACGACGGAAACCAGCAGGTGGGCGCGGTGGGCTCATCTGGTCATGGCTCGGCCGGTGCTGTTCGGTGTGGGTGCGACGCTCGTGCTGTTGGTCGGCGCTGCGCCGCTCACGTCGATGTCGCTCGGTATCGACATGGGAATGGCGTACCTCGACAAGACGCCGTCGGGTGCCGCTGCGCAGACGGTGTCGACGAAGTTTGCCCCGGGCGCGCTCGCGCCGCTGACCGTCGTCTCGACCGACGGCGCCCGAAACGTCGACCAACTCGCGGCACAAATCGCTCGAGACGACAGGGTCGCGAGTTCCTTCGTCCAACGTGCAGACGGGCAAGCTCTGATCGTCGTCATTTCCGAGACCGCCACCGACAGTCCCGAAACGTCCGAACTCGTCGCACAACTACGCCGCCAGGCCGGCTCCGACTACGCCGTCGGCGGGCCCGCCGCAGAATTTCTCGACCTCTCCGACGAGATCAACGCCAAACTTCCTGCGGTCATCGGATTCGTGCTTATCGTGTAGTTCGCGTTCCTCGTCGTCGTGTTCCGCAGCATTCTGTTGCCGGTGAAGGCGATCCTCATGAATCTGCTGGCCACCGGAACAGCCCTCGGACTCACCGTGGCGATCTTCCAATGGGGGTACGGGGAATCGGTGCTCGGCTTCCACAGCGTCGGATTTCTCCAGGTCTTCCTGCCGACCATCGTCTTCGTCGTGTTGTTCGGCCTATCGATGGACTACGAGGTCTTCCTGATTCGTCGAATGAAGGAACGTTGGGACGCAAACGCCGACAAGTCCGACGAGGGAAATCGCGTCGCTGTCGCAGAAGGGCTTGCCATCACCGGCCGCCCGATCACCGCGGCCGCCGCCATCATGGTCTTCGTATTCGGCAGCTTCGTGACCGCGAGCGTGCTGGAACTCAAGCAACTCGGGCTGGCGCTTGCGGTCGCGGTCGCGATCGATGCGATCATCGTTCGAATGATGCTCGTGCCTGCGTTCATGCGGCTGTTCGGGCATCGGAACTGGTGGCTGCCGAGCCTACGTCGGTCATGATCCAGCACCTCCCGCCCATATCCGAAGTCGACGGGTTGGGAGTATGTTACTGCGAGTATCAGGTTCACCCCTGATGCAACGCATCTGTACAACGAGACAACGGAGTCATCGCGTGCCGAAGAACCTGCAGTCCTCCATCGACGTAGCCGCCACACCCGAGCAGGTGTGGACAGTAGTGGCCGACCTCAAGCTGATGCCCGAGTGGAGCCCGCAGTGCCGCGTCATGCAGCCGCTCGGCACGGTGCGCGAAGGCACCCGAACGATCAACATCAATCGTCAAGGCTGGAAGTTCTGGCCGACGACCGCCAAAGTCGTCCGTTTCGAGCCGAACAAGGAAGTCGCCTTCCGCATCGTCGAGAACCGCACGATCTGGTCGTTCGAACTCGAACCGACCGCCGGTGGTACGAAGCTCACCCAACGTCGCGACGTCCCTAACGGCACGTCGAAGATCTCGCAGGTTGGCATCGACAAGATGCTCGGCGGTAACGACAGCTTCGAGAACGAACTCGTCGACGGCATGAATTCGACGCTGGCGAAGATCAAGCAGGCGGTAGAACAGCGCTGATCGACCGATCGAGCAGCGCCTGAGCGGTTTCGCGGAGGCGCAGCGAGTCACCGGTCCAGCCGAGCACGCGCACCGCCGCCTCCGGTATCAGGGCGGGCGCGTGCTCGGGCGAAACGCCGTCGTCGGACCGCATGTTGATCACCGTCTCCACCAGCCGGAACGGTAGGTATTCGACGCCAAGCAACGCGTCTTCTCGATCCGCGGCGGTTGGGCGAGTGTCGGCGATCACCTGACGCGACACGACCGCGTAGAGCTTGCGGAGTTCGTCTCGACGCAAGCGAAACGACTCGAATCGCTCGGTGCGCAGTTCCGGCAGCAGATACAGCGAGCCGAGGTTCCACCGGTTTGCGCACAGCTGACGTGTGTCGAACAGCGCGAGGGCGTACAGCTTCGACGCGGCATCGCCAGATTCGGCGAGCAACTGCGCTGCGAGCGCAAGCGGTTCGGCGATGGTCTTCTCGAGTAGCGCGTCGAGAATGTCGTCCTTGGTGCCGAAGTGGTGATATAGCGACGCCTGCCGTATGCCGACGGCATCGGCGATCCGCCTGGTCGAGGTATTCGCGTAACCGCGGTTGGTGAACAACTCGGCGGCGGCGTCGAGTATCTCGGCGCGGGGGGTGCCGCCTGGACGCCGACGCTGCTCGAGTCGCGGACGGCCGGGACCAGGGTTCACCACGTGCCCCATTCTGGCACTACCTGCGAGCAGGCACCCAGCGAGCGCATAGCTGTGCACGCGAATCCGGGTCGCGGGACCTGAACACCTATGCGCTCGGTTGACGGGTCCAGCGATATCGTTCAGCGATGGTCGACAACCACCTCGAATCGGATATGTCCGCGTCGTCAGCGACGACGGTCAGGCTGTTCTCCTATGGGACGCTGCAGGATCCGACCGTTCAGGTCGAGACGTTCGGCAGGCTGCTGACCGGTACGAACGATCGACTAGCCGGCTACGCAACTCGGATGCTGACCATCACCGACCCCGACGTCCTCGCACTCAGCGGCGCTGCCGAACATCCGATCGTTGTCGCAAGCGACGATGCAGCCGACGGTGTGTACGGGACGGTCTTCGAGATCACACCTGAGGAGTTGCACAGCGCTGACACCTACGAGGTCGACGACTACACCCGCGTCGAGGTTGTGCTCGACTCCGGCACGCGGGCCTGGGTGTACCTCGCCGTGTGACTGTCGGCGATCAGTACACGTCTCGCACATAACGTTTGTCGGCGACCAGCTTCTTCTTCAGCGACAGTGCCGCCTCGTCGGACAGGTTGCCGTGAATCCGAGCGATGCGCAGTAGCGCGTCGTCGACGTCCTTTGCCATTCGCGTCGCATCGCCGCACACGTAGATGTGGGCACCGGCCTCTACCCACCGCCACAGCTCAGCACCGTGCTCGATCATGCGGTCCTGCACATAGATTCGCTCGCGCTGATCGCGTGAGAAGGCCAAGTCGAGCCTGTTCAGGAAGCCCGCGCGGAACAACTCTTCCAACTCGGACCGATAGTAGAAATTGGTCGCCTTGTGCTGATCGCCGAAGAACAACCAGTTTTTACCAGAGCACCCAAGTGCCCTGCGCTCCTGCAGGAACCCACGGAACGGCGCTATGCCGGTGCCGGGGCCGATCATGATCATCGGCGTTGCAGGTTCCGTCGGCGGCCGAAAGTTGGGTGACCGCTGCAGAAAGATCGGGACCTTCGTGTTCTCCGCCCGATCGGCGAGGAACGTAGAGCAAACTCCACCGCGACGCGGATCGTCCTCGCGCCCGAAGCGCACCACCGACGTCGTCAACTGAATTTCCTTCGGACTCACCAGCGGACTCGACGAGATCGAATACTGCCGCGGCTGAATCGGTTTCAGCACCGACAACCAGTCGCTCGCTGTCGCTGCGACTGGGAACGCACGGATGACGTCGACGGCATGGCGACCCCACAGAAACTTGTCGAGCTCGTTTTTATTGTCACGTCGAAGCAGTTTCGCGAGCTTGGGGTCCGGGTTGCGTTCGCCGATGAACCGAAGCAAATCCGGCGTGACCTTGCAGATGTCCAAACTCGACTGCAGCGCGGTGCGCAACGGGGTCTGGTCACCGTCGATCTCCATGACGCGATCGCCGTCGACACCGGTCACCTGCAGCCAACTTGTCACCACTGCTTCGTCGTTGACCGGAAAGATCCCGAGTGCGTCGCCCGCGTCGTAGGTGACATCGAACTCGGAGATGTCGAAGCCGAACTGCCGCACCTCTTTTCCGGACGATTCGACGGTGAGTCGTGAATTGCGTACGAGCGGTGCATAAATCGGTTCGGATCTGGTGAAGAACGGCTTCGGCGCGCCGACGGCCGGCCGGATCCGGGGGCGGGTGATCACTCCGCCCCGCGGAACTACCGCTCGCGTCGGTGAAATCGGTTGCGCAGGTGCGTCGTTGGTCGTTTCTGTGGCGCTGGCAGCCAACGCCGTCACAACCTTGGTCAACCACTGCCGGAACGGTTCTTCGTAATCGGGTTCGGAATCGACGCGCGGCAACAACGGTGTCGCGCCGAGTGCGCTCAATCTGGTGTCGACGGCTCGACCGTGGCCACAGAAGTCGTCGTAGGACGAGTCGCCCATCGCAAAGACCGCGTACCGGACGCCTTTCATAGTCGGGGCGTCGTCGGCGCTGAGTCTGCTCCAGAAGTCGGCGCCGTTGTCGGGCGGACCGCCGTCGCCGAAAGTGCTGGTGATGACGAAAAGATCTTGTGCACGGGCCAATTCGCTGAGCTCACACGTGTCCATGTCGACAAGGCGCGCCGAGAACCCCAACGACTCGAGTCGATCCGCGCACTGGGTCGCGCATTCCTCGGCATTGCCTGTCTGTGATGCCCAAAGCACGACAACGGATCTGGACACATCAGCCGGTGCCACGGATGGCGATGCAGCGCCCGCCGCGGCGGTCCGCGAATAGGTGCCCGCCAACATGCCGTCGACCCACAGCCTGATCGACTCGGAAATCGGTGCGCCGCTCGGCAGTACTGGTACCGAAGTCGGCGGCGCAGCTTGAAGTCCATTGAGAAAGCCTGCGAGGTAGAGCTTCTCGGAGTCCGACAGCACAGGCGGTGCGATACTGCCGATCCCGAGCGCGGTCGCGATCGGGCTGTGGGCGATCAAACTCTGGGCGATCGGGCTCTGGGCGATCGGGCTCTCGGCGACCACGACCTGTGGCTCGGCGTCTGCAGGTGCGGCAACGGGGGCCACTCGACGCAACGTCACTGCGCAGGCCTTGAATTCGGGCTGCAGCGAGTCGGCGTCGACGGCGTCGTTGGTGACGGCGTTGATCGTGAGGTACTCGCCGTGTTCGTCGTTCCAGTGGAAGGGCGCAAAACAATTGCCCTGCCGGACACGATCGGTGACCACGGCCGGAAGGACAGCGCGCCCGCGGCGGGACGCAATCTCCACCTGGTCTTTCGGTTTTATACCGAGCGCCGCCGCATCGATCGGGTGGATCTCGACGAACGGTCCCGGGTTCAACTTGTTCAGCTTGGCGACCCTGCCGGTTTTGGTCATCGTGTGCCACTGATGTTGCAGGCGGCCGGTATTGAGCACCCACGGATACTCGTCGTCCGGCATCTCCTGTGCAGGCATGTGTGGCCGCGCGAAGAAGTTGGCACGTCGGCTCGGCGTCGCAAAGGCGAGTCGAGGATGTGTTCCGTCGGCATCGACGAACAAGGTCTGACTGACGCCGTCGTTGAGGTAGCGAATCGGGTGGCGATCGTTGTCGTCGTCGGGTGGACACGGCCACTGCAGCGATGTCGTGCGCAGACGTTCGTAGCTGACACCGCGAAGGTCGTAGCCCGTATTCGGATTCGAGAAGAGCTTGATTTCGTCGAAGATCTCTTCGCTACTCGCGTAGGTGAAGTCCTTCTCGAATCCCATGGCAGCGGCGACCTGGGCGATTAGTTGCCAGTCGGGTCGGGCGTCGCCGGCCGCCTCGATCGACTTCGGCAGCAACGTCATGTTGCGCTCGGAGTTCACCATCACCGCGTCCGATTCCGCCCACAGCGTCGCGGGCAGGATGATGTCGGCATACGCATTGGTCGCCGTATCGATGTAGGCATCCTGGGTGATCACCAACTCGGCCGTCTCCAGTCCGGCGATCACCGTCTTTCGGTTTGCCACCGTCGCAACGGGATTCGTGCAGATGATCCAGCAGGCCTTGATCTTGTCCGCGGCCAGTTGGGTGAACATGTCGATGGTGCCTGGGCCGATGTCCGTTCGGATCGTCCCGGGTTCGAGTCCCCACTTCTCTTCGACGAATGCTCGGTCGTCCGCCGCGACCGACGACCGCTGGCCAGGCAAACCGGGCCCCATGTAGCCCATTTCGCGACCGCCCATCGCATTGGGCTGACCGGTGAGCGACAGCGGCCCGCTGCCGGGTCGGCAGATGGCGCCGGTTGCCAAGTGCAGGTTGCAGATCGCGTTGGTGTTCCAGGTCCCGTGGGTGCTCTGGTTCAAACCCATTGTCCAGCAGGTCATCCACTCCCCTGCCGCGCCGATCAGCTCGGCGGCGGTGCGAATGTCCTGGATTGAGAGTCCGGTGATGTCGGCGACGCGCTCCGGTGTGTAGTCGGCGAGGAACTCCGGCATACCTGCCCAGCCGTCGGTGTGCGCGGCGATGAAATCCTCGTCTATCCGACCGTTTTCGACGAGCAGATGCAGTATCCCGTTGAGCAGTGCCAAGTCTGTGCCCGGCGCGATCTGCAAGAACAGGTCAGCCCTGTCCGCAGTGGTCGTGCGGCGCGGATCCACGACGATCAGCTTCGCGCCCGCTTTCAGCCGTTCGGCCATCCGCAGGAAGAGAATTGGATGGCAGTCGGCCATGTTGGCACCGATGACGAAGAAGAGGTCGCTCGATTCGAAGTCGGTGTAAGAACCCGGTGGGCCGTCCGCGCCGAGCGACTGCTTGTAGCCGGTGCCCGCGCTCGCCATGCACAATCGCGAGTTGGATTCGATGTGAACGGTGCGCAGGAAACCTTTGGCCAGCTTGTTGGCGAGATACTGCGCTTCGATCGACATCTGCCCCGACACGTACAGCGCGACAGCGTCGGGTCCGTGCTCGTCGACGATTCGCCGCAAGCGCTCGGCGGCGTCACGTATCGCGTCGTCGACGTCGACGGCCTCCGGTTCACCACCGCGCGCGCTTCGCACGAGGGCGGTTTCCATTCGACCGGTTGCCCGCATCATGTCGGCATGCGTCGCACCCTTGGTGCACAGTCGACCGAAGTTCGTCGGATGCAGCTTGTCGCCGGACACCTTGGCGATGAACTTGGCGCCGCTCTTCGGGTCCTTCTGTGTGTCGACGACGATGCCGCAGCCGACGCCGCAGTACGAGCACGCGGTCCTCGTCCGTTCGGTGTCGTCGATGGTCACGCCCGCCATCGTGACGCGCTGACGTTTCGGTGAGGTTTCCGGAGCGTAGAACAGGAGGTCACACCTCGCTCACCGATCCGATATCGCAGCTGAGAAGCGATCCAGGTCACACCGACGCCGCCACCTTCGCACGACCACAAAAAGCACCACCACCGGGATCCCGACGAAGCTGACCACAGTGCCGATCCGGTCGTCGGCACCTGCAATAGCTCCGATGGATACGAGACCTACAGACCAGAGCAACGCTGACAGCGAACTCAACCCAGCGAACTGCTGGTAGCGGATCGGCGACAGTGCAAGAAATCTCGGTGCCAGCGTGCGGGTACCGCCGAAGAGCGGCGCCCCGAACGACACAGCACGTGGGGCCCGGTCCGACATCCGCTGTGTAGCAGCGACCGCACGCGAGAGTCTGCCCCTGGTCAATTCGTCCAGACCTCGCGGGACTTCGAACGTGACCAACTGTTCGCGCGCCTGCAGGAACGAATACTGAGTGCCGACCGTGGTCGCGACGGCGACGACACCTATTGCCGGCAGCATCGGCACCGTTCCGATCCCGACGAGCATGCCGAGGCTGAGCACGATACTGGAACCCGGAAGCAGAACTCCTACAACGGATCCCGACTCCACAAGAAGGATTGCGGCAATCACGGCGAGCAGCAGCGGCACTGAAACGGACGACGCGACCACCTCGAGTCCGGCTGCGATGTCCATGACGGCTCCGATCAAAACCGGGCAATACTCGCCACCGGAGGCAAGCATTTTCGAAACCCTGGCACTACAATAGTAGTGGAAACACTACAAAAGTAGTATCCCTTCGGTTCGGCGTCACGAACGGGCTCTCACTGTCGCGATCCGGCGCTGAAAGCAGCACTGGAAGCCCGCTCGAGCTGTTCGCCGGCGACGCACCCTCACAAATCCGGCACACGATTTCTCTACACTCGAGGTCGGGTCCGGGACGACGGCCGAATCGCGGCATCGACGGAATGAGGGGCGTTATGAAAACTTGCACACCGCAGGCTTGCAAAACACAGGCTCGTAGAACGAGAGCGGCGATCGGGGTGGCGGTGGCCGCTGTCGCGGTGCTCGGATTGAGTGGCTGCACAAACTCCGACTCGGGCGACGGCGGAGACGTCACCGTCGTCGGCAACGGTGAGGTCCGCGGTACGCCGGACATTCTTAATGCGACGGTCGGGATCGAGGTCAGCGCCCCCGACGTCGCGGGTGCGGTCTCGACCGCCAACGAGCGGGCCAACGCCATGGTCGACGCGCTCTCGGGTAGCGGCGTAGCGAAGGAAGACATCCAGACCAACCAATTGTCGGTCTCGCCCCAGTATTCGAATCCGGGACCGACCGGCGGTACCAGCACGATCACCGGATATCAGGTGACCAATTCGGTCCGCATCGTCGTCAGAGATCTGTCCAAGGCATCGGACGTGTTGGACAAGGCGGTCAAGGCAGGTGGCGACAACGCGCGACTCAATGGCGTCTCGTTCGACATCGACGACAACACCCAACTGCTCGCGGACGCGCGCGAGCGTGCTTTCAACGATGCGAAAGCCCGAGCCGAGCAATATGCAGAGCTCTCCGGTGAATCGCTCGGTGACGTCATCACGATCACCGAGGTTCGCGGCGACACTGCGATCCCACAACCGCAAGTACAGCGCGACACCCTCGAAGGCAGCGCCTCTTTCGCGCTCGAACCGGGGCAGCAGAAGGTGAGCTTCCAGGTCACCGTCAAATGGTCACTCGACTAGATTGGATTTCATGCGTGCACCGCAGTTGGCACTGACCGGACTTTTCGCGCTCGCCTGTGCCACTGCGTGCGGCACCGATCAGCCCGTGAGGGCGTCGGCCGCCCCGCCGTCGTCGTTCCCTGCTCTCGACGTGGAAACCGTCATGGCGGGACTCGATCATCCGTGGGATGTGGTGACCGCACCGGACGGGACACTGCTCACCGGCGAACGCAGCGGGCGGTTCGTCGCGTTGCGGCCCGGCGGGCAGCCGACCGACGTCGCCGCCGATCAGACCGATCTGTTCGCGTCGGGCGAGACCGGCCTGATGTCGATCGCCCTGGCGAACGACTTCGACAGCTCACGAAAGCTGTTGACCTGTCAGGGTTTTCAGTCGGGCGACACCAAGGACGTCCGAGTGCAGACCTGGACCGTCGACGACGCGTGGACCAACCTCACTCGAACGGGCACGTTGATCGACGGGTTCCCGATCAACTCCGGTCGGCATGGCGGTTGTCGTCTGCTACCGATGGACGACGGCACCATGTACATCGGTGTCGGCGATTCCGCACGACCGACGGTGCCGCAGGATCTCGGCTCGCTCGGCGGCAAAGTGCTGCGGATCGACGCGAACACCGGACGCCCGGCGGCAGGCAATCCGTTCCCCGACAGTCCGATTTTCACCGTCGGGCACCGCAACGTGCAGGGGTTGGCCCTACGTCCGGGCACCGAGAGCATCTTCGCGGTCGAGCAGGGCAGCTCGCGCGACGACGAGGTGAATCTGCTGCGCAGCGGCGGCAACTACGGATGGAAGCCCGACCGAAATCCCGACCGGTACGACGAGTCCGTTCCTATGACCGACCCCGAACGGGTGCCGGGCGCGATCGGTGCGGTGTGGTCGTCGGGTCCGTCGACCATCGCGACAGCAGGCGGCACCTTCGTCGACGGCGACGCCTGGGGCGACTGGAACGGTGCCTTGGCGGTCGGTGTGCTGAAAGGCCAGGAACTACTGCTGCTTCGACTGTCCGACGATGGCAACAGCGTCGCCGACGAGGTCTCGCCCACCGAATTGGACGGTACGGTCGGCAGAATCAGGTCTGTCGCCGCGCAGCCGGACGGGTCGTTGCTGCTGACGACCGACAACGGTTCGGACGACAAGGTGCTGCGAGTTACCCCGCGCGCGAGCTGAGCAGGTCAGACAGGCACACCGGGCAGAGAGACGACCTGCGACGCGTAGGAGAGTCCGGCGCCGAATGCGATGAGTAGCGCGGTGTCACCCGGCTTGGCTTCGCCTTTGCGCAGCATCGTGTCCATCGCCAACGGGATCGAGGCTGCCGAGGTGTTGCCCATTTCTTCGATGTCGTTCGCGACAGCGCAGTTGTCGGGCAGCTTCAGGATCCGTGCCATCACTTCGGTGATTCGGCCGTTGGCCTGATGCGGGATGAGCGCGTCGAGTTGCTCGACCGCTACCCCTGCTCGATCCAACGATTCCCTGCAGACCTTCTCCAGCGAGTGCGCCGCCCAGCGGAAGACGGTGGTGCCTTCCATCGTCAGGTAGGGCCGACGCGCGTCGAGGCCGAGAGCTTCGATCTCTTTGAAGAACCCGACCCAATCCTTGGTCTGCCGGATGGCGTCGGACTTGTCGCCCTCCGATCCCCACACGGTCGGGCCGATGCCGTTGACCTCCGACGGTCCGACGACGACCGCTCCGGCGCAATCACCGAAGAGGAACGCCGTCGTGCGATCAGTCATATCGATTGTGTCGCTGAGCTTTTCGACACCGACAACGAGTACGTGGCGAGCGGTGCCCGACTTGACCATGTCGGCAGCGAGGCTGAGACCGTGACAGAAACCCGCGCAACCCGCGGAGACGTCGAACGCGGCCGTTGTGTTCATACCCAGTTCCGTTGCGATCTGCGGGCCGGCAGCCGGCGTCAGCAACATCCAGGTCGAGGTGGCAACAACGACGCAGTCGACCTGATCGGGAGCAATGCCTGCCGATTCGATGGCGATGCGCGAAGCGTCGACACTCATCGAGACCACCGTTTCATCGGGGCCGCAGAACCGCCGGGTCTTGATCCCCGACCGCGTCCGAATCCATTCGTCGCTCGAGTCGATCGGTCCAGCGACCTCGTCGTTGGTGACGATTCGAGAGGGTCGATACACGCCAAGTCCGAGGATCGCGGTGTGCTTGGCACCCGAGATGGCAGCGATTGAGGCCGGCATTGGTTCTCCTAGCAGGTTCTCCCGGCAAAAAGTGAGGCTCCCTCATATTCTACCCGGCGGTAGTGAAGAGCACCATCCAGGGATCGATTGCCGTGGAGGGTTTGCGCAGCGTTTGCCTGGGGTATGCGGACTCGATGGTCGCAACGACTGCAGTATCAATGATGCGGTGCAATCGTCGCGGGTGTCGAATATCGTTGACCGGTAAGCACTGTCGCATCACTGAAGATGCGACTAGCCAACTGAGGAGCCTCACATGCTAGGACTCGGAATCATCGGCTGGATTATCATCGGCGGTCTTGCTGGCTGGATCGGCAGCAAGATCATGAAGACCGATGCCCAGCAAGGAATCTTGCTAAATATCGTGGTGGGCGTCGTCGGCGGTCTACTTGGCGGCTTCCTACTGAAGTTGCTTGACGTAGACGTCGAGGGTGCTGGCCTCTTCTTCAGCTTCTTCACCTGCCTCGCGGGTGCGTGCATTCTGCTATTCCTCGTCAAGCTGGTCACGGGGCGGCGCAGCCGCGTCTAGCCAGCTGCCGCACAACCGCGCACCTGCACCACCAACCGGGCCGCTCACGTAAAGTGTGGGCGGCCCGTGTTGTTTGGATTACACCTTGTTCGTTAGCACTCAGTTCCTTCAGCACGGCGACCCTTGTTCAACGACGTTAGAGGAGCCCGTGGCCCGCCGCCCAACGCCGATCGGCACTCCCCCGGAAACGGGGATCAACCACTTCGTCGAACTGATTCGCTCGACAATTCCTCCGCTGCACCCCGCTGGCCTGCCCTTTGTCGTCGGACCCCTCGCGGTCGCCGGCCTCGGTCGCAAACACAGATGGGTTCGCAATGCGGGTCTCGTAACAGCAGGCGCATGCGCCGCATTCTTCCGCCACCCGAGCCGCGTCTCGCCGACCCGTCCAGGCGTTGCCGTTGCTCCGGCCGACGGCGAGGTCGCACTCGTGGACACCGCGGTTCCGCCTGCGGAACTGAATCTCGGCGACACTCCGCGTCCGCGGGTGAGCATTTTCCTTTCCGTGCTCGACGTCCACGTGCAACGGACCCCTGTTGCCGGCACGGTCACCTCGATCACGCATCAGAGCGGCAAGTTCCTCTCCGCCGATCTGGCAGAAGCCAGCGAAGTGAACGAGCGCAACAGCATGCTGTTGGCGACCGCCGAGGGGCACGAGGTTGCGGTCGTGCAGATCGCCGGTTTGATCGCTCGCCGGATCGTCTGCAACGCCAAGGTCGGTGACAACCTCGCACTCGGCGAGACCTACGGCCTCATTCGCTTCGGATCTCGCGTCGACACCTACTTTCCGGTGGGGACGCGCCTGCAGGTCGAGCGCGGTCAACGTGCCATCGGCGCCGAGACGGTGCTGGCCGAGCTCCCATGAGCGCCAAGTCCATCAAGGGTCGAGCGCGCCAGATAAGACCGGTACGCCTGCTGCCGAGCGTCATCACGGTGATGGCGCTTTGCGCTGGACTCTCCGCGGTGAAGTTCGCACTCGACCACGATCTCCGCATCGCGTTGGCGATGATCGGTGCCGCAGCGGTGCTCGACACCCTCGATGGACGTATCGCCCGCCTGCTCGACGCCACATCGAAGATGGGCGCCGAACTCGACTCGTTGTCGGACGCGGTGTCCTTCGGCGTCGCGCCGGCACTCATCCTCTACACCGCGCTGCTGGAACGGAACGCCAACGGCGGCTGGATCATTGCCTTGATCTTCGCGGTGAGCATCGTGCTACGACTTGCTCGGTTCAACACCCTCAACGACGACGACACCCGACCGAGTTATGCGAGGGAATACTTCGTCGGAGTGCCAGCTCCGGCGGGGGCCTTGATCGCGCTGTTGCCGATAGCCATGTTCGCCGAGTTCGGCGACGGCTGGTGGGCCAACTTCTACCTGGTCGCGGCGTGGACGATCTTCTCCGCGGCGTTGATCGTGAGCCGAATCCCCACGCTGGCAATGAAATCGGTGTCGGTGCCGCCTCAACTCGCGGCCGTGCTCCTGGTTTTCGTTGCCATCGCGGCGGCAGCACTCGTCGTCTATCCCCTGATCCTGCTGATGGCGCTTGTCGGGATCTACCTCGTGCACATACCGTTCGCGGTCAGGTCGCAGCGCTGGGTCGCCGCACGACCCGAGACCTGGGATCGCAAACCCGCAGAACGACGCGCCGAACGCCGCGCGATCCGACGGTCCTCGCCTGGTCAGATTCGGCGATCGTCCGCACGACTGCGGCTTCGCAGGCCGAGCGGCGAGTAGCGGCACGTGCCCGAACTCGCGCTGACCGCCCGCCTCAACAACTCGGCCGCCGACACCCGCCGCGGGGTCGTACGCCTTCATCCCGAAGTGCTCACTGCACTGGGCCTGCGGGAATGGGACGGGATCTCGCTTGTCGGGTCCCGCCGCACCGCCGCGGTCGCCGGCATAGCACCGGCAGGTACGCCCACCGGCACAGCGCTGCTCGACGACGTGACCCTGTCCAACGCAGGCATCAAGGAAGATGCGTCCGTCGTCATCGCGCCCGCGACGGTCTTCGGCGCCAAGCGAGTGTCGGTGAGCGGATCCGCATTGGCGACACACTCGATCTCGGCTGCCACGTTGCGGCAAGCGCTGCTCGGCAAGGTCGTCACCGTCGGCGACACCGTGTCGCTGTTGCCACGCGACCTTGGTCCTGGCACGAGCACCGCCGCTGCCACACAAGCGCTTTCGCGTACCTTCGGCGTCGCCTGGACCTCGGAACTGCTGACCGTCACCGCACTCGATCCGTCGAGGGGTCCGGTCAGCGTGCAACCCAATACCGCGGTGGTCTGGGGATCGGGTGAGAACAGGACGGCGGTCGGTGCGAGCGGGACGTCGATCACCCCTGCGTCGGCTCCCGCGATGCCCGCCGTGGCAGTGGAGGATCTGGTCGGTGCGCAGGTCCAGGCTGCAAAGCTCACCGAATGGCTCGGACTTGCACTCGACGAACCCGAGTTGCTCCGCACGCTGCGCGCGTCCCCACATCTCGGCGTGCTCATCACCGGTCCGGCCGGGGTCGGCAAAGCAACGCTCGCCCGGTCGGTGCTCGCTGCACGCAACGTCGTCGAACTCGACGGTCCGACCGTCGGCGCGACCGACATCGGCTCGCGATTGCGGGAAGTCAGCGAAGGGGTCGCTGCGGTGGCGACCGGAGGGGTTTTGCTGATCACCGACATCGACGCATTGCTGCCGAACGAACCCGAGCCGGTTGCGACGCTGATCCTCGACCAGATTCGCGCAGCGCTCCGCACGCCCGGTGTTGCGTTCGTGGCGACCACCGCACATCCGGACGCGGTCGACGAAAGGCTCCGCGGACCCGACCTGTGCGATCGTGAACTGGCGCTGAGCCTTCCGGATGGCTCGGTCCGAAAAGCTCTGCTGGAGTTGCTGCTTCGCAAGGTTCCGACCGGAGAATTGAAGCTCGACGAGATCGCGTCACGGACACCCGGTTTCGTTATCGCAGATCTCACGGCACTCTGTCGCGAGGCCGCGTTGCGCGCCGCCTCCCGCGCCAGTAAGGCACACGAGGAACCCGTACTCGAGCAGGCCGACCTGCTCGGTGCTCTCGAGGTCATCCGCCCGCTGTCGCGTTCCGGCACAGAGGAACTCGCGATCGGCAGCCTCACCCTCGACGACGTCGGCGACATGGTCGAGACCAAACAGGCGCTCACCGAAGCCGTGCTGTGGCCGCTACGCCACCCCGATTCGTTCGCGCGACTCGGTGTCGATCCGCCGCGCGGGGTCCTGCTCTACGGTCCGCCCGGTTGCGGTAAGACCTTCCTCGTCAGAGCACTCGCGAGCAGCGGTCAGTTGAGCGTGCACGCAGTCAAAGGTGCCGAACTGATGGACAAGTGGGTCGGCGCATCGGAGAAGGCCGTACGTGAATTGTTCCAGCGTGCAAGGGATTCGGCACCCTCGCTGGTATTCCTCGACGAAGTCGACGCTCTCGCGCCGCGTCGGGGACAGAGCTCGGATTCCGGCGTCGGCGATAGGGTCGTCGCCGCTCTGTTAACCGAACTCGACGGTATCGAGCCGCTACGCGACGTCGTTGTTCTCGGCGCCACCAACCGGCCCGAACTCATCGATCCCGCGTTGTTGCGTCCAGGACGGTTGGAACGACTGGTCTTTGTGCCGCCGCCGAACGCCGAAGCGCGGCGCGACATTCTGCGAACGACGGGGCGATCGGTGCCACTGGCCGACGATGTCGATCTCGATGCGCTCGCCGACGATCTCGACGGCTATTCAGCTGCGGATTGCGCTGCGCTGCTGCGTGAATCAGCACTTGCCGCGATGCGGCGAAGCATCGACGCCGCCGATGTGACGGCAGCCGATGTCGCCGCAGCACGCAAAGCTGTCCGGCCATCACTCGATCCGGTGCAGGTAGCCGCCCTTGCTGCCTACGCCGAAAACCGCTCCGGCTGAATCACTTCCAGCGCTCGAACAGTGTGTTCGCCTGTTCCGCAAGGGCCATCTGCAGGAGCGGGCCGAAACTGACTCGCGCGACGCCCTGATCGGCCAGTTCAGCTTTGACACTCTTGCCTGGTAGGCCGATCATGTTCACCGGCAACGGCAGTTCGGAGGTCAGCCTGCGCTGTGAGGCGTCGTCGTGCAGCCCGACCGGATAGAGAACGTCCGCACCTGCTTCGGCGCACAACTTCAGGCGGGCGATCGCCTGATCGATGCGGGTCGACTCGTCGCCGTGCTTCTTGAGGATGTAGTCGGTCCGCGCGTTGATGACAACGTGGACGCCGGCGGCGCCTGTGACGTCACGCAACTTGCCGACGAGGTCGGCATGCTCCTGGGGCTCACGCAACCGACCGCCTTCGCTGTGGACCGTGTCCTCGATGTTGAACCCGACCGCTCCCACGTCGAGCAGTCCCTCGATCAGTTGTGTCGGCTCCAGACCGTAGCCCGATTCGATGTCGACCGAGACCGGCAGCGAGACGGCGTCGGTGATCTGCCGGACGCGGGTGAGCAACTCGGCGAAGGTCATGCCCTCGTTGTCGGCGCGGCCGATCGAGTCCGCAACGGGATGACTGCCGACCGTGAGACCGGCAAATCCTGCTGCGGCAGCCAGGTTGGCCGACCAGGCGTCCCACACGGTCGGCAGGATCACCGGATCGCCCGGCTTGTGCAGTTGGAGGAATGACGTTGCCTTGTCGCTGAGAGAGGTCATGATCACGATCATTCCTCGAGTGCCCGTGTGGGGCGTATGTTCGCGCAATGCAGACCTCGCGGACGGCGGCAGCCACGGTATCCGCCGGTGCTGTCATCGAGACAGCGGCATCCTTCGCCGTCGCGATCACGGCGGCGTCGATGCTGGTCGCTCCGAGGGCGTTGCTCGATCATGAGGACCGCGTCGTCCAGGTCCTCACGTCGGAACTGATCACCGACAATCCGCACGTCAACTCCGCTGGCATCGCGCTCGGTGCGATTGCCGCAGTCGTCGCGGGTGCTGCACTGCGTGGTTCCCGTGCGGCGTGGTGGGTCGCTGCCGGTGCCCTACTCGTTTCGGGATTGGCTGCCGGCACCACCACCACTGTGATCACCATTGTCGGAGCAGTCGCAGCCGGTATTGCGCTCGGCGCCGCCGCGGCAGCAGCATGGCGACGAGCGTCGGGTATGCCTGCGATCGCGCTCGTCACAGGTTTCGCCGGTTCCGCATTGTTGAAAGACTGCTACCTGCAAGACGATTCGCGACCGTGGGCGTCGTACACCCCGTCTGCGACAAGTCCGACCGACCCGTCAGCGCCGGTGTGGTTGTTCGTCGTCGCTGTGGCCCTCGCCGCGATAACCGCGCTTATGGCGACCTCGGCCGCCGTTACCGAGACTCGCGCTCCGCTGCGGCTGTCGTTCGTCTCGGTCACAGCAACGGTCACGCTGCTTGCCGCGCAGGTGTTCGTCGGGGACCAGATCCTGAAGGGAACGATCGGAAGCTACGCCGCCCTGGCTGTTCTGTTCGTCGTCGTCCTCGGTTGCGCGGTGCTCGTCGGCAGGATCGACGGTCCGTGGTCGGGGACGTTTTTGATCGTCATGGCGGCAGTGACAGCCGCGGGGTACGCGACCGCAGGCGAGAAGTACACGTCGTCGGCAACATTGCTGCTCGTCCCGTTGCTGTGCCTCGGTGCCGGCATCGCCGTCGGTGTGATCTTTCGGCACCGTCCATTGCGTGTGATCATTGCGCTCGCTCTCATCCCGATCGCTCTCGCGCTGCCGCAGTTGTTCGCACTGACCGGGGTCGCGGTGCTCGGCGGCTTCGCCCTCGGCGTCTGCCTCCCCGGAGCAGGTCCGCTCGCGGCTGTAGTCGCGCTGACGATCCCAGCCACTGCCGCGGCATTTGCATCCATCGCCGACGCGGAAGCACAAGGAAGTCCACGTATCGCGCTCGCGGGGGTTGTGGTCGCCTGCGCAATCGGAACCGTTGCGGTGGGTTGGTTCTCGCGCGCGACGAAGGAATGATCAGGGAGCGCGGCGAACCTGAAAACGTTCGACGCCCGGATATATCTCGCCGAGCGATCGCACCGTAAAACCGTTCGCACGGTAGAACGCCACGCCTTCCTGGTCTGTCTCTGCGACAATCGGCAGCGTCGGCTCGACCGACCTGACGTAGTCGACCAAAGCCGTGCCGATACCGCGTCTACGCTCCGTTTGCCGCGTTGCAATGTGCACAAGAACGATGTCGTTGTCGACAATTCTGAATCCCGCAATGCCGACGAGCGCACCATCCACTGTCGCGCCGACGAGGCTCGTTCGTCCCGATCGGTACTGCTCGAGCGCGGCAGCAAGACGCGCGCTCTCTCCGCCGACAGCAAGGTGCAGAAGCGCAGACACATCGGCCGAATCCACAGTGGTTGGCAAGATCAGCAGACCGCCCACACGATCATGATATGAGCCTCTAGTGGCTGATAGCGTTCCGCAATTATGCAGGCAGCACCGGCCGTCTAGCGCCAACTACTGATTGCGTTGACGACGGATTTGATGCTCGAGCATCAGGGCGAATGCCACAAGCAGCACGAATGCAATCAAGACGATCAGCGGTAGATGTCCGTCGCCAGCCACGAACAAGGCTCCGCCTGCCACCACCAGCAGGGACATCATCAACACCGAAATCTGTAGCTGCCGCATGAGAACTCCAAATCGGTCGAGAATCACGCGGTCTCAGAGTCGAGGAATGCCTTCCCACGCGGACTCAGTCGATACCCGACGGGCAGGCTTTCGGTGAGACCCAGATTTTTCAGCCGTCGGACCCGAAGCTTGAACGGTGCTGTTTCCATTCCGACTTGCGCGGCAAGCACTCGCGCGACAACGTCCGGATTGGCTTCGATGAGCCGCAGATATTCCCTCGTCCACGACTGCTGAGCATCCATGCGCGCCAACCGCTTTCGCAGGTCCTCGACGTCGTCTGCGGTGAGACTCACATCCGCACGCAACGCATGACGCGGATCGGGACCGCCGTACCGGACGCCCACGCGATACAGCTGTCCGCCACTGCGCGATTGCTTGTCGATGATCTTGTTCAGCGCCGCCGCATCGGTGAAGCCGGCTGCTTCCGCCTCGGTGTCGGAGATCGAATCCACCTGCTCGACCGACACGATCTCGACCACCCCGAGCGCATTGGTGATCGTCGAACCAACCTTGACACGCGGTCGATCCCAACGCCGGAACGCAAGCGTCACTCGACCCGCGGCAATGCCTTCGAGGGCAGCCGGTGTGAAAAGCATGCGTCAGTATCGCAGGACGCCGACCTGTCAGACGAGGTCCCAGTATTCGTGGGGATGGAAATAGTGATTGATTCGCGGTTTTCGGGTCGGGTCGATATGTTTCGGCGGAACCCACAGAATCCGGCCGGGATATTTGTGATCGGGTCCGGCGACGATGGTGTGCCAGTCGGTGTCTTTCACCCCGGCCAACCGATGATGCGAATCACACACCAGCGCAAGCTGATCCACATCGGTCAGGCCGAGTTCGGCCACCCATTCCCGGCAATGGTGGCACTGACAGCAATTGGCTGGTCGCCAACACGCCGGGAAGGTGCAGCCTTTGTCCCGGGCGTAGCAGACCAAGCGTTGATCACCCTGCGCGATCCGTTTCGATCTGCCGAGATAGATGGGACGGCCATCATCGTCGAACAACGCCAGGTAGTGATGGGCATGAGCCGCCATCCTGACGACATCGCGGATCGGAAGCAACGATCCACCACCGGTGATGGCCTGTCTGGTGGCGTCCTCTAGCTCTTTGACGGTCATGGTCGCCACGACGGTGACGGGGAGTCCACGGTGTTGGCCGAGGGTGCCGGAGGCGAGCGCGTCGCGTAGCACCATTTTCAACCCGTCGTGTTGGCGTTGCCCGACCGACCGCGTGTCGCGTTGGGCGACCTCGTCTGCGGGTTCGGTGTCGACGGTGGAGTCGGTATCTGCCGGGTTCCCGACGCCTGGTTTGGCGTATTTCGCGAACAGCGCTTCGAGGTAGGCGCGGAGTTCGGGGTCGACGCAGAAACTCCCCTTTGTCATCAGGTCGGTGCCTTGTTTGCCGAGGGTGAAGCTGCGTTTGCGTTCGCGGTCGACCTCGGGTGCATCACCGTCGGGGTTGAGGTAGGCCAGGATCCGGTTGCCTGCGCGGCGGAGTTGGTCGGGCCGCAGAATCCGGGCTTGCTCGGCAAGTTTGGCTTCGGCTTGTTCGCGGGTCTCGGCGTCGACGTAGCTGGGGACCTGGGCGAAAAATTCGCGGATCACGGTGATATGCCCGCGGCCGATCGCTCCGTCGGCGTGGGCTGCGGCGGTGTTCGGGTAGACCGGGTCGAGAGGTGCACCGGAGAATCCGGTGCGCGGGCCGAGGTCTTCGGCGATGCGGCGGCGTGCTTTGGCTTCGCTCGGATAGATGCGGAGAGTGTCGGCGAGGACGTCGGCGAGGCGGTAGTCGCCGAGTTCGCCGGGGATCCATTGTTCCTGCATTTTGGCGATCAGGGTGGTTTGGAAACCGGCGGTGGTCCGTGACCCGGTTTCGAAGCGGTGGACGAGGTCGATGCAGTCGGGGTTCTTCGACAGTTCGTCGAATCCGGCGTCGCGGAGGGCTTGGATTCCGGCTTCGTAGACCCGCATTGCTGCTTCCACCCGGGTGGTGGGTTGCGATGTCGGGTTCGAAAGCATGTGCTAATCGTAGCGGCACCCACCGACACACTTTCGACGCAAAGTCCCTGCACAACACCACAATTCCACCCACTACTCGTGAGTCTTTTCGGAGGGCGGAACCACCGAAAAGACTCACGAGGCGCGGAGCGCCCTCAGTCCACCAATCCCATTGCCTGCAGGCGACGGAACACCAACATCGAGCCAGGGGCCACGTGGGGCATCGCCGCGTATTCGGCGACGGTGAAATACCGCAATTCCGCGATTTCGCTTGTCGGAGCCGGCTCGTCGACCAAGTCAGCGAGGAAACACGTCATGTGCAAATGCGTCCCGGCCGGGTGACCGAAAGCTTCGGCCTCGAACACACCCAACTCCGAGACGCTGGCGGGGACCAACGCCGACCCCAGCTCCTCGCGGATCTCGCGGTGCAGAGCGTCTTCGGCACTTTCGCCTGCGTCGATTTTGCCGCCGGCCATGTAGAACGCTTCCTTGTCCACCGACCGCGTTTGCAGCAGCCGACGGTCGCGCACATAGGCGAGGGCAGCGGTCCGAATCTCGGGCACGGGCGAAAGGTTACTAGGATGGGGTCAAGGTCGCGCCCCCTCGGACGCGCCTTCGACCAAACCTTCCGTTCTCGTTCCCCACCCCGCCGCCCGACACCCCGCCGCCCGACCGACTTCGGTTCCGGCCAGACCGACGGAGTGATAGCTTGCTCGCGATTTTGCTCGCCCACGTGGTTGCTGCGCTTATGGCACCGGTGTGCGTGCGATATCTCGGACGCAACGGGTTCCTGGTTCTCGCGCTGGTTCCCCTTGCCTGTCTCGGCTGGGTGATCGGCAACTGGAATTCCGACGCGACCACCCATGTGACGTGGGCGCCTGGTCTTTCGATGAACATCGACCTGCGCTTCGATGCCCTCGCGGCGATCATGTCGGCGATCATTCTCGGAATCGGCAGCCTGATACTCGTCTATTGCTCGCGCTATTTCGAAGACGACGAACCTCGGCTCGGCGTCTTCGCGGCAGAGATGGTGGCCTTCGCCGGGGCGATGTTCGGCCTCGTGACCAGCGACAACCTTCTGGTCATGTACGTCTTCTGGGAACTGACAACCGTGCTGTCGTTCCTACTCGTCGGCCACTACGCGGAACGCGCATCGAGCCGTCGAGCGGCGACGCAGGCGTTGCTCGTCACCACGGCAGGCGGTCTGGCGATGCTTGTCGGCATCATCGTCATCGGCCAATCGAACGGGACGTATCTGCTGTCGGAGTTGATCGCAGCACCGCCGACGGGTTGGTTGTCGCAAGTCGCAATCGTGCTGATCTTGATCGGCGCGTTGAGCAAATCGGCGGTCGTACCCATGCACTTCTGGCTGCCAGGGGCAATGGCAGCACCGACGCCGGTCAGTGCATATCTGCACGCGGCCGCAATGGTGAAGGCAGGCATCTACCTCGTTGCTCGCCTCGCGCCCGGCTTCGCCGATACAACCGCGTGGAAAGTCACGATCATCCCGCTCGGTATCGCGTCGATGCTGATCGCAGGCTGGCGTGCACTGCAGGAGTACGACCTCAAGCTGATCCTCGCCTTCGGCACGGTTAGTCAACTCGGACTGCTGATCATTCTGGTCGGGATCGGTAGCCCGGACGCAGCACTCGCCGGCATGACGATGCTGGTCGCGCACGCCTTCTTCAAGGCGACGCTGTTTATGGTCGTCGGCATCATCGACCACTCGACGGGTACTCGCGACATCAGAAAACTGGCGCATCTGGGTCGCCGGGTTCCCACGCTCGCCGTCATCGCGGCGCTGGCCGCGCTGAGCATGTCCGGGCTACCGCCGCTGCTCGGGTTCATCGGGAAGGAAGCCGCCTTCACGGCCATCTCGACGACGCCGACACTGGACACCGGCGTAAGAACCGTTGTTCTCGTCGCAGTCGTGGTGGGAGCGATCCTCACCTTGGCCTACAGCCTGCGGTTCGTCTGGGACGCGTTCGCAGGTAAGCAACGAACCGAGCCGAGCAACGCGGTTGCGAAACTGCATCCACCCGGACCGCTGTTGTTGGCAGCCCCTGCCATTCTTGCCGTCGCAGGTCTCGTCGTCGGAATCGCTCCGGCCGGCCTCGGCACACTGTTGGAGCGCTACTCCCGAACACTGCCGGGAACCGGCGACTACTACCTCGCACTGTGGCACGGTTTCGGGCTGGCACTCGGCTTGACCGCAATCGTTGTCGTCGCTGGTGTCGCCCTCTACCTACGCCACGACCTCATCACGCGGCTCAAACCCGCGCGTCGAGTTTTCGGCAACGCCGACCGTGCCTACGACGCGACGCTGCGCTTCATGGACCGGACGTCGATGCGGATGACGGGCACGACCCAGCGTGGTTCGCTTCCGGTCACGCAGGCAACCATCCTCGCCACACTCGTGTTGCTACCGGTCGTCTTCCTCGCGTTGGGCACGCGGTCGGGTGTCGAACTGCGACTGTGGGATTCGCCGTTGCAGATCGTCGTCGGCGCGATGATGATTGCCGCGGCCCTCGGTGCGACCGTCATGCGGAACCGGTTGGCGAGCGTTCTTCTTGTCGGCATGGTCGGCTACGGCTGCGGTGTGGTCTTCGCGCTGCACGGCGCTCCCGACTTGGCCCTTACCCAATTTCTCGTCGAGACCCTGACACTGGTCATCTTCGTGCTCGTCCTCCGCAAGCTCCCCGCCGAGGTCGACGACCGTGGCGCTGCGGCGTTCAACATCCCGCGCGCGCTACTCGCGGTCGCTGTCGGCGCGACGATCGCTGCCTTCGCGACGAGCGCTCGCAGGGCAACGCCGATTGCCCTCGACCTTCCCGACGCCGCCTACAACATCGGCAACGGCAAAAACGTGGTCAACGTTCTACTGGTCGACATTCGCGCGTGGGACACCCTCGGCGAAATCTCGGTGCTCCTCGTCGCCGCTACCGGCGTCGCATCGCTGGTCTTCCGCAGCAGGAGATTCGGCGCCGCACCAAGGGTTTCCGACGCTCCCGCCGAACATCTCGGCATGCTCGGCGACCAGACGACGTGGTTGCGCGGCGGCGACCTCGTTCACCCGCGGCATCGCTCACTCGTCCTCGAGATCACGACCCGACTCGTCTTCCCGACCATGATGGTGCTGTCGATCTACTTCTTCTTCTCCGGCCACAATGCACCGGGCGGCGGGTTCGCAGGTGGTCTCACAGCGGGGCTTGCCCTCGTTCTCCGTTACCTTGCCGGCGGTCGGTACGAACTCGGCGAAGCGCTGCCGGTCGACGCAGGCCAGATCCTCGGCGTCGGCCTGATCTTCTCGGCAGGCACGGCAGTCGTATCGATGCTGCTCGGCGCACCCGTCCTGTCCTCGGCCACGCTCGAGGTGACGCTGCCGCTCATCGGCGACATCAAACTCGTCACGTCGTTGTTCTTCGACCTCGGTGTCTACCTGATCGTGGTCGGCTTGGTACTCGACGTGCTGCGCAGTCTCGGCGCTCGCCTCGATTCGGCAGCGGAGTCGGTGACCACTCGATGAGCGCGAATCTCGGTCTACTCATCGTCATCGGTGTGCTGTCCGCATGCGGCGTCTATCTGATCCTCGAGCGGAGCATCACCAAGATGCTGCTCGGCATCGTGCTCTTCGGCAACGCTGTCAACCTGCTGATCCTCACAGCAGGCGGACCCGACGGCGCGCCCCCGATCGTCGGTCGAACCAGGAACGCAGCCGAGTCGACGGCGGACCCGCTTGCCCAGGCCATGATCCTCACCGCTCTTGTCATCACGATGGGCCTGGCCGCGTTCGTCATGGCACTCGGCTACCGGTCCTACACCTTGACGACGAAGGACCGCGTCGAGAACGACCCCGAGGACCTGCGCGTCATCCAGACCCGTCGCTCGCGCGCCGATGCTCCCGACCAAGACCGTTCCGACGATCCCGTCACCGGTGAGCCGAGCCTGTCCGGCGACGCCTTCGACGCGAAAGGTAGCCCGATCCCCCTCGACCAACTGCCCGATCACGATCTCGTCGACGAAGACACCGCCGAGGACGATCGACGATGACACTCGATCCTGCCCTGGTCGGAACCCTCGCACCTCTGCCGGTGCTGATCCCGTTGCTTGCCGCATCGGTGACTCTCGTACTCGGCCGACGACCACGCACTCAGCGTTTCACCGCCGTCCTTGCCTTGAGCGCCGCCCTCGCCGTTTCGATCGTGCTGCTCTACCTCGCCGACCGCGACGGTACGACCGCGATCCAGGTCGGCGGCTGGGATTCGCCGATCGGTATCACCCTCGTCGTCGACCGCTTGTCGGCAACGATGCTCGTCGTCTCGTCGATCGTGCTCCTTGCCGTCATCGTCTATGCCGTCGGACAGGGCATCCGCGACGGCACCGATCAACAGCCGACATCGATCTTCGCACCGACGTATCTCGTACTGTCCGCAGGTATTTCGAACGCGTTCCTCGCGGGCGACCTGTTCAACCTGTTCGTCGGCTTCGAAATCCTGCTCGCGGCCTCGTTCGTCCTTCTGACGCTCGGCGCAAGCGGTGACAGGGTGCGCGCAGGCGTCGGCTACGTCATGGTGTCGATGGTGTCGTCGCTGATCTTCCTTGTCGGCATCGCGTTCGCGTACGCGGCAACCGGAACGCTCAATCTGGCGCAACTCGCAGCCCGACTCGACGACGTCCCGACCGGAACGCGAACCGCGATCTTCGCCGTGTTGCTCGTCGCGTTCGGCATCAAGGCCGCAGTGTTCCCGCTGTCCAACTGGTTGCCCGACTCGTACCCGACCGCCCCTGCACCCGTGACCGCGGTCTTCGCCGGTTTGCTGACCAAAGTCGGTGTGTACGCGATCATTCGAACGCATTCGCTGCTGTTCCCAGGGGGCGAACTCGACAACGTGCTGCTGGTTGCCGGACTGCTCACGATGCTTGTCGGCATCTTCGGCGCCATCGCCCAGAGCGACATCAAACGACTGCTCTCGTTCACCCTCGTCAGCCATATCGGCTACATGATGTTCGGCATCGCGCTCTCGACCGAAGCCGGTCTCGCCGGTGCCGTCTTCTACGTTGCGCACCACATTCTCGTACAGACGACACTGTTCCTCGTTGTCGGACTGATAGAGCGGCAAGCAGGGTCCTCGTCGTTGCGACGGCTCGGCGGTCTCGCAGCGGCGAGCCCACTTCTCGGCATCCTGTTCCTGATACCGGCTCTCAATCTCGGTGGCATCCCACCGTTTTCGGGGTTCATCGGCAAGGTCTTCCTGCTGCAGGCCGGTGCAAGCGAAGCAAGTTCGCTCGCGTGGATACTCGTTGCCGGCGGCACGGTGACAAGCCTGCTCACCCTCTACGTCATGGCCCGGGTGTGGACCAAGGCCTTCTGGCGTTCCCGCGCAGACGCGCCGGAAGGCGATCTCGCCGACAACGCGCCGTCCGCACTGATCGACGAATCCTTCGACGTCTCGTTCCACAAGCGGATGGACGTCGGCCGCATGCCGGTATTTATGATCATCCCGACCGTCGTGCTCGTCGGCATCGGGGTTGCGATGACGGTTTTCGCGGGACCGATCATCGGCATCAGTGACCGCGCGGCCAACGACCTGCAGGATCGCAGCATCTACATCGACGCTGTCCTCGGACCCGGCTGGACCGAAATGTCAGGAGCGAGAAAATGACTCGCACCGTCGGCGTGCAGACCTCCGTCATCGTGTGGCTCGCGATCGTCTACGTCTGGTTGTGGGGCGACATCAGCATCGGCAACATGCTCGCCGGACTACTCATCGGTGTCCTGATCACCGTCCTGTTGCCGCTGCCACGGGTGGGCGTCGCAGGTACCGCGCAACCTCTTCGAATCCTGCAGTTGCTCGCCGTCATCGTGTACTACGCACTCGAGTCAAGTGTTCAGGTCGCGTGGCTCGCACTCCGACCCGGTCCGGCGCCGATCACGGGGGTACTGCGTGTACGCCTGACGATCAAATCCGACCTGGTGCTCGTATTGTGTTGCGACGCACTCAACTTGATTCCGGGAACGATGGTGCTCGAGATCGACAAGGACCGAAGGTCCGTCTACGTCCACGTCCTCGATGTCGGCAGCGACGAAGCGGTCACCAAGTTCTATCGCTCGACTCGGCGACTGGAACGACTCTTCATCATGGCGTTCGAACCCGACGCCGACCGCCACCCGATCGCGGAGGTGGACCGATGAACATCGTCGACATCATCGCAGGAACCCTGTTGCTGGCAGCCGCGATTCTCACGTCCTACCGTGCGCTTGCCGGACCGAACACCCTCGACCGAATGATCGCGATCGACACCCTCATCGCCGTGTCGATGGCGGGTCTCGCGGTCTGGGCCGCCTACAGCGGCGATACGACGATCGTGCCTGCGATCGTCGCTCTGTCGCTTGTCGGCTTCCTCGGCTCGGCGAGCGTCACCCGATTCAGGGTGAGTGACGACGAATGAACGCCGTGCTCAACGTCATTGCCGCCACCGTCATCCTCGTCGGCGCCCTCCTCGCGCTGACGGCTGCGATCGGGATCGTCCGCTTCCCCGACACCCTGTCGCGGATGCACTCGGCGACCAAGCCTCAGGTCGTCGGACTGATCCTCGTGCTGATCGGGGCCGTGATTCGGTTGCGCGGCAACATCGACATCTGGATGCTGGTCCTCGTCGGGCTGTTCACGATCCTCACCGCACCCGTGATCGCGCACATGGTCGGTCGGGTTGCCTACCGCGAGCAGCGAGGTCGTGACGGTCTGTTGGCCGTCAACGAGATGGCCGACGACGAGCTCGATCAAGAGGACGACTGACTCAGTAGCGCACCTCGTAGGTCAGATGCGTGGCGCGATTGCCCTTTCGGATGGTCGGGTTCTCCAGTCGCACAGGCTTGTTGGCGAGATTCGCGAAATACGGTTTGCCGGATCCCAACAGGTAGGGCACCAGGTCGACGCTGATCACGTCGAGTAGTTGGGCATCGAGTGCCTGCTGCGCGATGGTCGTGCTGGCGATGACGACGTCCTTGTCGCCTGCGAGTTCCTTCGCTTTCGCGATCGCCGCCTCGATACCGTCCGTCACGAATGTGAACGGTGCATCCTGATGTGGCCATTCCTCGGCGGTCGGGACGTTGTGCGTCACAACGACTACGGGGACCCCGACAGGATGTGACCCACCCCAGCCCTGCGTCAGGTCGAACAGCGTCCGACCGGTGACCAGCGCTCCGATCCCTGCGACTACCTCCTCCATCCGCTCGGCGTCTTCTTCCGATTGGTTGAATGTGACGCCTTCGTTCGCGGTCTTCGTCTCGACCGGGCCCGACGCATACCACTCGAAGAGCTGGTCGACGCTACCGTCGGCATCCTCGATGAATCCATCCAGTGACATCGACATGTTGGAAAATACGCGTCCCATGGTTTCTACCTCTCGTAGGTGATCACCCGCCGTGAGCGATCTTCACCTACAGGTCGGAGACGGCACGTGGACTTCGACATCGGACCAGAAGAGATTTTCACGAGTGGGCTTTCGCTGCGGCATCGTTCGAGTGGAATTCACAGCCATTGCCCACTCGGCAAGCTCGGCGCCAACTCAGCCCATGCCGATGGACTGGTGGTCCGGCTCGATGAGAGCGGCAACCCGCACCTCGTCGCGAGGGTAGGTCTGGCCTGTGTACTTGAGCGAAATTCGGTCGACGATCGCCCAGCCTGCGTCACCCTCGACCCATTCCACGACCCTGCCTCGCACGATGACGGGCTCGAACGGGTTGTCGGGAGGCGTCAACGACAGAGCTACGCGTGGGTCACGCCGCAGGTTGCGCGCCTTTCGTGAACCGGGCCCTGTGAAGATGGCGATGTGATCACCCTCGGTGCCGATCCACACCGGAACCGAATGCGGTCCACCGTCGGGAAGGACGCTGGCGACGTGGGCGAGCGGATTTCCGTCGAGGACAAGCCGGATGTCGGGTTCGATGGTCATGACCATTCCTTTCGGGGTTCCTTCAGAAGACCCCACGACCGTAGCATTCAGAGTTCCCTAAAGGAACCCCAATTGCTAGACTGGATACATGCAACGCACGAACTTCCAGGACATGGCCTGCTCGATCGCCAGGACCCTCGACGTCGTCGGCGAACCCTGGTCACCACTGATCCTGCGAGACGTATGGGCAGGGTTCACCCGATTCGACGCGATCCAAACCGACCTCGGGATCTCGCGCAAAGTGTTGACCGAGCGGTTGAACCATCTCGTCGACAACGGCGTTCTCGACCGCCGACCCTACGACCGGCGGCCACGCTACGAATACGTGCTGACCGAGAAGGGGACCGAGCTCATCGACATGCTCATGGCCATGGCCAATTGGGGTGATCGGTGGCTTGCAGGCGACGCCGGTCCACCCGTGCTCTATCGCCATCACACCTGCGGTGAGATCGGCAGAGTGGATCAACGCTGCAGTCACTGCGGTGAGCCGATCCACGCGAACAACGTCGACCTGCTGCCAGGCCCCGGCGCCGCGCCGTCACCCACCCCGAACTAGCGAACCGCCAGTTCCACTTCCCGCTCGACCTCTACGCGGCCACCCCAGGCGGCCAGTGTCCCGCCGGGCCTCGCAAAGAAGGTCGCGTAGAACGCACAACCGAACGCCGCGACCGTACCGATGAGAAGGAAGCCACCGAGTTCCGGGTATTCGGCGAGTTGCACCGGCAGGTAGCGGAACGACAGCAACTGCGCCGCGAAGAGCAAGGTGCCGCCGGCCACGAGCCGGAAACGGAACCAACCCCAACCACGTTCGGGATCACGCAGTGCAGCCTCGACGGTCAGGCAAAGCACAGCGCCCGCCAAGAGATCGACGCCGTAGTGATAGCCGAATCCCAACGTCGCGACAAGCGTTCCGACGAGCCACACGGTGCCGAACAGCCGCACCCACCATGGACCCGATCGGGAATGGATGAACAGCGCGAGCGCCCACGCGGTGTGCATACTCGGCATGCAGTTGCGCGGTGTGAAGTCGTCGAACAGCATCGGCTGCGGCGTCAGGTCGAACGGCGGCTGACCGCCCGGCCAACTATCGGAAATCTGGAACCCGGCACCGTCCGCACCGAAGGCGAACACCGGACCGACAAGCGGGAAGATCAGGTAGAACACCGGCCCGATGATGGCCAGCACCATAAACGTGCGAACGAGATGATGCGTCGGCCACGCGAAGGGATTCCGACCGACGTGGCGCAACTGCCAGAAGGCGACCAGCATCGCAGCGATCGGCAGCTCGAAATAGATCCAGTCGATGAACGCCTGACCGACCGGCCCGAGTGCGTCCATCAGCCGCAACGCAGCCCACGACGGGTTACCGAGCGCGTGGTCGGCAAGTTGGGTGTATTCGTCGAGCACCATCGGCCGCGTGATCGCCGATATCTGCAGCCAGGTGACGGCGACCTTCGACGCGACGATCAAAAGTGCGCCGAACGCAACGCCGCGTAGCGCGCTGGCCTTCTCGGCACCCGTCCACCGCACAGCGGCAACGACGGCGATCGCCGTCAGCACGATCAGCGGACCGTTTCCGAACGTGAACACGCCGCCACGCAGGACGCGCTCGAGCATAAATACGAGGTCGATCCCGATCGCGGCAACAAGTGCGATGGCGCGTCTGCGATTGTCGAGACCGATCAACGCCAGACCGAAACCGGCCCACGGCACAGACACAGCCTTGGGTGTCGCGATGTAATCGCTGATCAGACTATGTATCGGGCCTTGAAATCCGAAATGCTCCGCGGCGAGTTGGACGCCGATCATCAGAGCCGCGCAGGTACCGATCAAGATCAAGACAAGCGTCAGCGACGCCTTCGAACCCGGGAACCCCCCCTTCGGGGCTTTGAACAGCACCCGAACATAGTAAACGGCAGATGAACAAAGACCGTATTCGTCGAGCGTCCGAGCTAAACGGTGTCTCTGTCCGATGTAGCTTCGACAGGACGCCGACCCCAGATTCCGAGAGTCGAGTCCGGTCTGGCGTAAAACGTTGCATAGAAAGCGACGACAGCCGCTGCCATGGTCGCAACCAGCAGCGGACCCGCAATTTGGGCGTATTGCGCCATCTGCACCGCGAGGTATCGAACCGCCCACATCAGCACGAGCATCAACACCGCGAAACTGACGACCAGTCGAATCCTGAACCAGCCCCAGCCTCGATCGGGGTCACGCAACGCGCTCTCCACGCAGAGAAAGAGGAACGCGCCCGCAAGCAGATCCACGCCGTAGTGATAGCCGAAACCCAGTGTCGCGGTGAGTGTTCCGACCAACCAGAAGGCACCGAGGTAGCGCAACCACCGAGGTCCGCCGCGGGAGTGCACGAAGATGGCGAGTGCCCAGGCCGTGTGCATACTCGGCATACAGTTGCGCGGCGTCTCGTCGTCGAAGGGGATCTCGACGGGGTTCACGTCGATTGTCGGCATGATGTGCGGCCAGATGTCGGAGACCTGATATCCGTTGCCCTCGGTCGAAAAGGCGTACACCGGACCGACGAGCGGGAAGACGAAGTAGAACAGGGGTCCGATCATCGCCATCACCAGGAAGGTCCGGACCAGATAGTGACTCGGCCAGTACTCCGGCCCGAGTCGAATGTTGCGGAGTTGCCAGAACGCCACAACCATGGTGGCAAGCGGTAACTCGTTGTAGACGACGTGGATGATGCCGTTGCCCACCGGTCCGAGAGCGTCGACGACCTGAAAGACCAGCCAGGACGGGTTGCCGAGCGCGTGGTCGGCCACCTTTGTGTATTCGTCGAGCACCATCGGTCGGGTCAACGCCGTCAGCGGCAGGAAGGTTGCCGCGACCTTCGCCGCAACGATGAGCAGAAAGCCCAGCGCGCAGGCGCGCAACGCAGCCACCCGCTCGTGATCCGACCAGCGCACGGCGGCATAAACAGTGAGCACCGTCAGCACGATCAGCGGTCCGCTGCCGAGGGCAAGCCGATTACCGATGATCAGACGAATACCGAGGACGACGATGTCGACGACGAGAGCCGCCGAAAGGGCAATGGTTCGGCGCCGATTGCTCAGCCCGACCATGGCGACTGCGAGACCAGCCCACGGCACCGACCACAGCGCGGGTGTCGCGCCGTATTCCCTGATCAGGCCCCAGATCGGACCGACAAGACCTTCTCGGGTCGCAGCGATCTGCAGACCGATCAGCAGGATGGTGCCGCAGACAAGCGCAGCGATCACCGCGACGGATGATCGCTCCTTGTGCACAGCTCCCCCATGCATGACCTTGTTCGACACCACGAAATAATAAGCGAGCGTTCACCGCTGATTCGCCGCGACGCAACCCACGCGCCACGCGACCGGCAGCCGGAACACCCCGATCACATCACGAATCGAGCTCCCGGACGAGTGAGTTCACCACAGCGACAAGATCGCCGTTCGCGTCGGCCGCGACCTGGCGTTGCCGCTGGTAGGACGCGCCGCGACGCGGGATTTCGGCAACTTTCGCCAGCTCGTCGGAACAACCCAACCGCACGGCCGTCGGGGCGAGACGCTCCAGCAGATCGTCGAGATCGGCAGTGATGAGCCTCTCGTTGCTGTCCGCATCGAGAATGATCTCGGCATCGAGCCCGTAACGGGCTGCCCGCCACTTGTTTTCCTGCACGTGCCACGGCGGAATACTCGGCAGCGTCTCGCCGTCTTCCAGCCGACGGTCGAGGTCGACGATCAGGCAATGAATCAGTGCAACCAGCGCCGCGAGTTCCGACCGAGTCGAGACGCCGTCGCAGACGCGGACCTCGATCGTGCCCCACTTCGGTGCAGGCCGGATATCCCAGTGCATACCGCCGAGCTGGTCGATCACACCGGTTTTGAGCTGGTCGTGAATGAACGACTCGAATTGCGACCAGTTCTCGAACTGGAACGGCAAACCGGCGGTCGGTAGCTGCTGAAACATCAAGGCGCGATTGCTCGCGTAGCCGGTGTCGGCGCCTGCCCACATCGGCGACGACGCGGACAACGCGAGCAGATGCGGGTATTGCAGCAGCAGCGAGTTGAGGATCGGAAAGACCTTCTCCCGATGCGACACTCCGACGTGCACGTGCACACCCCAGATGAGCATCTGACGTCCCCACCACTGGGTGCGCTCGATCAGCTCGTCGTAGTGCGGCGATCGCGTGAGCTGTTGAGTGGACCACTGCGCGAAAGGATGTGTGCCGGCGCAATACAAGTCGACACCGAGTGGGTCGGCTGCCCGGCGGACGACGTCCATCGTCGCGCCGAGTTCGCCGATAGCCTCACCGACCGTATTGTGCACGCCTGTGACCAACTCGACGGTGTTGCGCAGCAATTCCTTCGTGACCTGCTGCGTGCCGTCGTGTGCCCGCAATTCGCCTACCGCGTCGAAGACGTCCGAGGCGTTGTTGACGAGATCACGTGAGGTCTTGTCGACGAGCGCGATCTCCCATTCCACACCGAGTGTGGGTCGCGGAGACGCTGCGAACGGGACTTCGCGAACGCCTGACACTCGCTCTACCCGATGACGCCGCAGGCAACGCGAGTTCCCGCGTCACCGGTCTCGAGGGTCTCCTCGTCCGGTGCGGGCGCGTAACGCTCGGGGATGTTCGCGAAGTTGTCGGGGCCGGAGTGCACGATCACAGCTTTGCCATCGATGTCGTCGAGAGTGAAGGCGTCGGAGGTCGTCACGAGTTCGACGGAACCGTCATTGCGAACCTGTAGCGAGGTGAGGTCGCCCGTGGCGGGATGACCGGTCGCTCCGTCCTTCTGGAAGTGGCCGCCTGCGGAGTTGAAGTTGCCGACCTCGCCATCGGGAGCCGCGGAGTTCGGCTTGCACTCGGCACCCTGGTGGATGTGGAAACCGTGGAAACCGGGGGTCAAGCCAGTGGCGTTCACCGCGATCTCGACATACTCACCGTCCGCGGTGAAGGTGACGGTGCCGAGCTTCTTTCCGCTCGCGTCGGTCAGATCGGCGATCCGCGAAGTGCTCGAACTCGACGAAGAGCCTTCGGGGTTGTTGTTCTCCGTCGCGGACATGCCGCCCTCTTGAACCTCGGCACTCGGCGCAGCGGAGCTTGTGAACGGAGCCGGCGTCGTTCCCGGCTGGTCGCTCGCCACCTGGCCGTTGCTGCATGCGGCAAGGCCGAGTGCGGCGACAGCCGCAAGTGGCGCCGCAATACGCCAAGATGCACGAACAGGTGTGGACAAAGCCATTCGAACCGCTCCTCTACAGGTGGGCAAGCCAAGAGCATCTGGACATGGTGGAAATGGACATGATCCAAGTGGACTTGATCATAGACGTGGGAAAAGTGCGTCGGACCGAAAGGTGGTCGGGCCGCTCGTCGGCTTTCTGGTCACGGGTTGATCAGCTGGTGATTCAGCTGGTGATGATGACGATGACGCCGGCCGGTTCACCGACGATGTCGGCGAAGCGTGGCTGCGCGCTGACGCCGAGCTCTTTCGCTATCTCTTCGGCAGCTTCCTTTTCACCGGATGTCTTGCCGTAGTAGACGGTTGTGGTTGCAACGTCCGTGCGGCTGTAGTTCGCACTTTCGACATTCGTCCAGCCGCTACCGGTGAGCGTTGTCGCCGTCTTGGCGGCGAGACCTGTGACGTTGCTGTTGTTGAGGACCTGCACCGAGATCGCTTTGTCGACCGACCCCGCTGCTCGCGACGTCGAGGTCCCGGAGCTTGCCGACGTGGTGGTTTCGTCCGAAGACGATTCAGACGATGTATCGGTAGCCGACGAACCGGTCGTTGCCGCAGGCGGTGTGGCGTTGCCGACAGCCGCCGTGGTGGTTACCGAGGTGTTGTCGGCCGCGGCGTCGTCGTCGCCGGAATTACTCAGCGAAAGGGCTCCGAGACCGCCGAACACGATCGCCAGCGAGATGAGAACCATCGCAAGCGCACGAAGTGGTGGCCCACCGGAGGGCGGATTCGAGTTGCTCACTTCTCTGACACTAATCGACGGTCACGGTCGGTGACGGTGTTGCGCATCGCTCGGCCTACCGCGTCAGACCTCGAACCCGAGTCGACGAGCGGCACGAGCCTTCTGCCTACTTGCGCGCAGTCGACGCAGCCGTTTGACGAGCATCGGGTCGGCTGCAAGAGCCTCCGGACGGTCGACCAAGGTGTTGAGCACCTGGTAATAGCGCGTGGCCGACATGTCGAACAGCTCTTTGATCGCTTCTTCCTTGGCACCGGCGTATTTCCACCACTGGCGCTCGAAACTCAGAATGTCGTGTTCCCGTCGCGTGAGACCGTCTTCGCCGCGTTCTGTGGCGTTCGCCGAGTTTCCCGCTGCCCCAGGCTGATTCCGGCTGCGCGCTGCTGCGCTGTCCATCTCACTCCTTGATAATCACCGTCGCTCCGCTCGCTCGGCGCGGCGAATTACACAGTTGTTCTTCGACGCTCATTCAACCATGACCGACCTCTTGTCAACGGGGTTGTGGCGTGCGCGTCGGAAATTCCGGTGCCCGCGTGCCCAGTATCCTTGTCAACCATGGCAATTCTTCCGATTCGCATCGTGGGTGATCCGGTCCTTCACGAGCCAACCGAGCAGGTCACCGAAACACCGGCAGAACTCGCGGAGTTGCTGGCCGACATGCGCGAAACCCTCGCTGCCGCGAACGGAGTCGGGTTGGCGGCCAATCAAGTCGGCGTTGGACTACGCCTGTTCATCTACGACTGCCCTGACCTCGACGAGAACGACAAGCCCCGCCGACGCAAGGGCGCAGTGATCAATCCGGTGCTGGAGACCTCGACGATTCCAGAAACGATGCCGGACCCCGATGACGACGACGAAGGGTGCCTCTCGGTTCCTGGCGAGCAGTTCCCGACCGGACGCGCCGACTGGGCTCGCGTCACGGGGACCGACGCCGACGGCGAACCAGTTGTCGTCGAAGGCACCGGCTTCTTCGCGAGGATGCTCCAGCACGAGGTCGGTCACCTCGACGGGTTCCTCTACACCGACGTGCTCATCGGCCGAAACGCCCGCGCCGCAAAGAAAGCCATCAAACGGAACGGCTGGGGGGTGCCCGGACTGAGCTGGATACCCGGCACCGTCGAAGACCCGTTCGGTCATGACGACTGACCCCTCGGTCGGCTCACGAGTAGTACTTCGATACCGACTGCCGGAGGGCTACAGCCATCCGATGACGGACGTCATCGGCGAATTGCTTTCCCTCGATCCGCCGACCGTCAGGACCGCGAACGGCGAAACGGTCCGCGTCGCGGCCGATCGTGTCGTCGCGTTGAAGACGTTGGGTCCCAGGCCGATCCGGACGAGCGAAATCCGGAACCTCGAAATCGCTGCAGCCGACGGCTGGCCGGGAACAGAGCAGGAATGGGTCGACGGCTGGTTGCTTCGATCCGGTGCCGGCTTCACCGGACGTGCGAATTCCGCTGCGCCGCTGGAGTCTTCGGCTGACACGTCGAGCCTGGACAGGATCGGCCAGTGGTACGCCGACCGCGGCCTCGGTGTGCGACTGCTCCTTCCCGACCGCCTCGGCACCGTCCCACCCGGCTGGCAGACCTGGGACGAGGTGCACGTCCTCGCAGCCGACATAGCCAACGTGCCGCTGCCCGACGGACCGGCAATGGCGACTATCACCAACGAGCCAGGCTCGGATTGGCTGTCGCTCTACCGGTATCGCGGCTCCGTTCCACCTCCCGAGGCGATCGAGGTGCTGACCGCGGTCCGCAGCGGCGTGCTCGGGTTCGGCCAACTCGGCGGTGTCGGCGGCTACCCACTAGCGATCGCGCGCGCAGCGGTCACCACCGCACCTGACGGTCGGCGGTGGGTCGGGCTGACCGCGGTGGAGGTGGCCAAGGAACACCGCAGGCATGGGCTGGGAACGCTGCTGTGCGCGCGGATGATTCGCTGGGGTAAAGAGCACGGCGCAACGCATGCCTACCTACAGGTTGCCGTCGACAACCGGCCAGCGGTCGCAATGTATCGAGCCATCGGTTTCATGGAGCATCATCGATACCGCTACGCGGCGCCCACCGACGCCTAGCGGTCCGACTTGCAAGGGAGACGACATGCAGATTTCGCGGATCACACTCGGGATCACATGCATTGCAGCGCTGGCAGTTTCGGCCTGCAGCTCGGACGACTCGGGGTCGGCTGCGGTGACCGAGACCGAGTTCGTTGTTGCCGAAAGCGTCACAGCGACGTCGAGCCCGGCGACTGCGGCACCCGAAAGGCTCACGTTTCCGGACGCCACGTCAGCGGCGGGAGCGTTGTCCACCGAAGGTCCGTGCGCCCTGCTGACGGCGGCGGAGATTGCGGCAGCCACCGGCGATGAGCCGACCTACTCGAGCGTCGTTCGTAAGACCGAGTGCCGTTGGCAGCCGAGTGCGAACGATCCGACGCCGATCGTCGATGTCGAGACCGAAGCGAAGACCGCCGACGAATTCGAAACGGAGAAGACGCTTTACGGCGACCCGACTCGTCCCGCTCCGAACCTGGGATCCGACTCGTTCATCGGAGCCCTCGATCAGGCGGCCTACTGGCTGCAGGGCGGCACCATGTACAAAGTCTGGATTCAGGTCGATCTGGCCGACAACGAGAAGGAAAGGGCAGCCATCGAACTAGCCGAAGCAGCCGCCGGGCGGGTCGGCTGACGCTGCGGGCATCAAGCGGTCGACTTTCAGCGGTCAGCTTTCAGTGGTCAGCTTTCAGTCGTCCGCTTTCAGCGGTCGACTGTGAGCCATTCGCGTATCGCCCCCGCGAACCGCTCCGGCGCGTCGGACTGCACGAAGTGGCCTGCGCCTTCGATGATTTCGGTTCGGTGATCGGGAAACAATTGCTGCCAACGCCGTAGCTCTTTGGATCCGAATGCGATATCGCCGTCGCCCCACACGATGAGCGTCGGAAGAGAGGCAAGGTCGGCAAGCCCCGCCTCCACGTCGGCGAGGAACGCCCGACCGGCCGTGATCTGCCGGGGCAGAATGGCCGACGCTTCGCGGCGCTTGTTGCCGCCGAGGGCGTTTCGGTAGTGGTTCATCTCGTCGTCGCTTAGTTTCCGCAATTTGTGACCGGCCGGGATCATCGCGTTGACGAACAGATTGAACTGGCTGGTCAGCAGACGTCCGAGCGGTCCGCCAAGCACGCGACTGGCAATTTCTACCTGGATTGCTCCGATCGGCCACGCCCAGGTGTTGGCCAGAACCAGCCCGGTGAAGGCTCCGGGCCGCTGCTCGACGGCGGCGAGGCCGATGGGACCACCCCAGTCGTGAACAACGAGCGTGACATCGCTCAACGCGAGGGCGTCGACGAATGCTGCGATCACCCGGCTGTGGTCTTCGGGCAGCTGCCGGTAGCCAGGGGCGGGCGTCGACAGCCCGTACCCGGGATAGTCGACTGCCACACAGCGAAACTCGTTGTGCAAGGAAGAGATCACGTCGCGATACACGAACGACCACGTCGGGTTGCCGTGGAGAAACAGCAGCGTCGGACCCGAGCCTTCGTCCACGTAGTGCACTGTGTTCCCGTCGATGTCGACGAAACGACTCTCGAACGGAAACACGCCGTCGTCGACCCACGTAGGCCTCGTTGCTGTCGTCATAACTGCCCCTCCCGTTTACCGTAGTTGATATATTAAAGCGCACTTTATGTTTTCAAGTAATAGGTTTCGGCTCGGGACTGGCGTCGGTGTGCCGCGAGCCACAGACAAGTAACTATCGGCGCGTCGCCGACGACATTCTGTTAGACCACCTTGCTCAGCTACAGGTAGTCGACACGCACCCCGGACCCGGTGCGTTGTTCTACTGACTACCGGGCAACTCCAGAGGATCTCGTGAACATGCACACCGAGTACGACCCCGCGATGGCACCTGCGATGGCAGTCCTCACCGCTGCCTACGGACCAGGCGGCGCGTCCGAAGCAGCATCGATTGCCCGGCAGTACGTTCTCGAGGGCGAAGTCGGCGATGCCCGAGATCTGCTCTACTGCCTACTCGACCTGTCGTCGACGCTGTTGCGTCGACTCGACGATGGAACCGCAACGAGCCACGACGCCGCACTTCGTGAACTCGGCCTGCAGATCGTCGCCGACCGATCTGCAGCGTGAATCGCTGCTGCGCCCGAGCGTCGCAACTGACAAGATCCCTGAGTGCTCAGACTCGCTACGTGGAACGTCAACTCCGTTCGCTCTCGACTGGATCGCGTCGTCGATTGGCTGGACCGGTCCGATATCGACGTCCTCGCGCTGCAGGAAACCAAATGCCGCGACGACCAGTTTCCCTATGACCGATTCGACGCGGCAGGCTACGAGGTCGCTCATGCCGGGATCAATCAGTGGAACGGCGTTGCGATCGCGTCACGCGTCGGTCTAGAAGACGTCCAGATCGCGTTCGACGGCCAACCCGGCTTCGATCGGGACGCGGCCGACACCCTGTTCGCCGAACCGGTCGTCGACTCGCGCGCAATCGCCGCGACCTGCGGTGGTGTCCGGGTGTGGAGCCTGTACGTCCCCAACGGTCGGGCAGTGACCGATCCACACTTCGAGTACAAGCTCGATTGGCTTGCGCGCCTGCACGACAACGCCGAGAAGTGGCTCGCCGACGACCCTGCCGCTCAGATCGCACTGGTCGGCGACTGGAACATCGCGCCGACCGACGACGACGTCTGGTCCGTCGAATACTTCGCCGACAAGACCCACACGACGCCGCAGGAACGCGCGGCGTTCGACGCCTTCGTGACCACCGGCTTCAGTGACGTCGTCCGTCCCTACGCGCCTGGTCCCGGCGTGTTCACCTACTGGGATTACACGCGGCTGCGATTCCCTCGCAAGGAAGGTATGAAGATCGACTTCGTGCTCGCCTCGCCCGCGTTGGCAGCACGAGCGACGGCAGCGCTGATCGACCGCGAGGAACGCAAAGGCACCGGGGCAAGCGATCACGCACCCGTTGTCGTCGAATTCGAATAGCCGGGTTTTCTAACAGCTGAGCTATTGCGCGGGTTCCAGTGGCTCGAGGAGAGCCTCTTCGAGTGCGGACATCCCAGCCATCAGCGCCGCTCGCTGCGACTTGTCCAATCGCTCCAGAGCAACTGCGAAGTTCTGAATACGGGACGACGTCAAGCCGTTGACCAGCGCTTCGCCACTGTCGGTCGCCTGCAGGAGCGAGGCGCGGCCGTCGTCGGGATCGGCCTGTCGCACAACGTAACCGGACTTCTCGAGCGCGGTAACGATCCGCGACATCGTCGGTGGCGTCACCCGTTCTGCAGCGGCGAGGTCACCGAGCCTGGCCGGCCCACTTCGAGTAAGCGTTGCCAGCGCGGAAGCAACTCCGGGACTGAGTGATCCGGCGTCACCGGATCGGCGCAATGCCCGGGTTATCCGACCGAGCGACAAGTACAACTCTGCTGCTTCCCCAAGAGCCTGCTGGTCCATTTGTCCGATTCTGGCGTATGCCGGTCACATTGTCGTCACCCGGTCCATCCTCTACCCCGAAGCGACTACCCGACTGCGACCCTCTCGGCCTCGCGATCAGCATCGGCCGATCGCTACTTGTCACTGTCTCCGAACGCATAGTTGTGCAGGCAGATTCGCCGTCAGCTGCCTGCATTTCTATGCACTCGGCGTTCGGTCAGAGCGGAACGGCAACCTCGCGATACTCCGGGTTGTCTGCAACGAACCGCTGGACGTAGGTGCACACAGGACGAACCTTCCAGCCGTAGACCCTTGCATGATCGAGCGCGCCACGAACGAGCACACCGGCAAGACCGCGATGGCCGAAATCCTCGGTGATCACGGTGTGCATAAACGACACGATCAGCGGTCTGCCCGCACGCCCGCCCTTGGTCAGTTCGCTCTCGTAGAACCCCATGATGCCGACCAAATCGCCATTGAGCCACAGCTCGAAACGGCTCTGCGCGGCGTTGACCACGATTTCCGTAGTGATTGCATCCGACAGCATGTAAAGCCTCCACCATCAACTTGTCGAGCCGATCGATCCCCACCCGCGACAACGTTGACGCTGTGATGCACGCCACTATTCAACAGTGCGGAGCGGGACTTGTCATCGACTGGATGAAACGTCTGCGTTACGGTCGACACCGTCGGGCCGAAACGCGCGGCGACAACTACACATCCACGGGGGCTCGCACCAGCGGGCTGAGAGGACGGCTAGGGCCGTCGACCGTACGAACCTGACCGGATAATGCCGGCGTAGGGAGAAGCTATGAGGGACACCTCTATCTCGAACGATCGCTCTGTCACGACGGGGCCGATCGAAGGCAGCAGCAAGGTCTACATCGACGTTGCACACAGCGCGGGCTTGGCAATCCCGATCCGTCGCGTCCACCTGACCAACGGGGATCATCACGATCTCTACGACACCTCGGGTCCATACACGGATACGAACGTCGACATCGACGTCACTGCCGGGCTTCCGAAACTGCGCAACCATTGGACGAAATCGGAACCGATCGACGGCGCCGCGACGCAGCTCAGCTGGGCCCGCGCGGGCACAATCACCGATGAGATGCACTTCTGCGCTGCGCGAGAGGGACTTTCACCAGAACTGGTACGCGACGAGGTCGCTGCCGGACGCGCGGTGATACCGGCGAACCATCGCCACCCCGAGTGCGAACCGATGATCATCGGCAAGCGTTTCGCAGTGAAGGTCAATGCCAACATCGGCAACTCGGCTGTCACGTCGTCGATCTCCGACGAAGTGGACAAGATGGTGTGGGCTACCCGATGGGGCGCCGACACCATCATGGACCTGTCGACCGGCAAGAACATTCACGAAACCCGCGAATGGATCATGCGCAACTCCCCCGTGCCGGTCGGCACCGTTCCGATCTACCAAGCACTCGAGAAATGCAACGGCGATCCAGCTGCCCTCACGTGGGAGATCTACCGCGACACTGTGATCGAGCAATGTGAGCAGGGTGTCGACTACATGACGGTTCATGCCGGCGTGCTGTTGCGCTACATACCTCTCACTGCCAAGCGAGTAACGGGAATCGTCTCCCGCGGCGGGTCGATCATGGCCGCGTGGTGCCTTGCTCACCATCGAGAATCGTTCCTGTACACCCACTTCCACGATCTGTGCCGAATCTTGCGAGAGTACGACGTGACGTTCTCCCTCGGCGACGGCCTCCGACCCGGATCGATCGCAGACGCCAACGACGCCGCCCAGTTCGCGGAACTGCGAACTCTCGGAGAGCTCACGAAGATCGCGAAATCACATGGGGTGCAAGTAATGATCGAAGGTCCGGGTCATGTCCCCATGCACAAGATCGTGGAGAACGTGCGCTTGGAGGAAGAGCTGTGCGAAGAGGCTCCCTTCTATACGCTCGGTCCGCTCGCCACCGACATCGCGCCGGCATACGACCACATCACCTCTGCGATCGGGGCGGCAATCATCGCGCAAGCAGGCACGGCCATGCTCTGCTACGTGACGCCCAAGGAGCACCTTGGCCTGCCCAATCGCGATGACGTGAAGGTCGGCGTCATCACCTACAAGATCGCTGCGCACGCAGCCGACCTCGCCAAACAACATCCGCGCGCACAGGAACGTGACGACGCACTCTCCAAGGCCCGCTTCGAATTTCGCTGGCGCGATCAGTTCGCACTGTCGCTCGACCCCGACACTGCGCGCGAATACCACGACGAAACATTGCCCGCCGAGCCTGCGAAGACCGCACACTTCTGCTCGATGTGCGGTCCCAAGTTCTGCTCGATGCGGATCTCCGCGGACGTCCGTGAGTACGCCGAACGTAACGGCCTGACAGACGTCGACGCGATCGAAGCTGTAATGGCTGCGAAGTCGGCTGAATTCACGGACGCGGGAGGCCGGGTCTATCTGCCGGTAGTGTCCCGACCGTGAACCTGTTACCCCTCGCCCCCGACGGCACGACTCCCGTACCAGTGCTCACCATCGCCGGAACCGATTCCGGTGGCGGCGCCGGCATTCAAGCGGATTCACGGACAATGGCGATGTGCGGCGTCCATGCCTGCGTCGCGGTCGCAGCCGTGACGGTCCAGAACTCGGTCGGGGTCAGCGGTTTCCACGAAATTCCGGCGGACATCGTTGCGGCACAGGTGCGTTCGGTGGTCGGCGACATCGGCATCGGCGCCGCGAAAACCGGCATGCTCGCGTCGAGCGCGATCATCGAAGCTGTCGCTGCGGTGTGCACCGAGGTCGGCATCGGTAAGGACCAACCGGTCCCGCTACTCGTCGACCCCGTGTGTGCGTCGATGCACGGCGATCCGCTGCTGCATCCCGAAGCGCTCGATGCCGTCCGGAACACCCTGATCCCGATCGCGACGGTGGTGACTCCGAATCTCGACGAGGTCCGGCTCATCACCGGAATCGACGTCGTCGACGATCGAACGGCACGGCAGGCAGCCGAAGCATTGTTCGCGCTCGGTGCCAAGTGGTCGCTGGTGAAAGGCGGGCATCTGCGGACGTCCACCTCCAGCACGGACCTACTGTTCGACGGAGACAAGTTCCTCGAGTTCACCAGCCCACGGATCGACACGGGCAACGACCATGGTGGTGGCGACACTCTCGGCGCGGCGATCGTCTGCGCGCTTGCGAACGGCTACTCGGTCCCGGACGCCGTCGAGTTCGGCAAGGACTGGGTCACCCGGTGCCTGGCAGCGTCCTACGACCTCGGCGCGGGCCACGGCCCTGCCTCTCCACTGTGGCGGCTGCGTACGAACGAACTCTGATCAGATGCGCTTGAGGGTGAAGATCCGCAGATCCTCGGGCACTCCCTGCAGCGGGCCTGCGAAGAAGCTGCGGCGGTACGGCTTGACCGTGTAGCCGAGGTCCTCCAGCGTGTCAGGGCGCAATGCCTGCAGCGTCGCGGCAGACATCATGACGTTGCCGTTGCCACCCGCTTCCATGACTCGGGCGGCGATGGTCACGTCGACGCCGAGCCAGTCGCCACCGATCTCTTTCGGCGCACCCGTGTGGATACCGACCCGCATCTCGGGTCTCAATCCAGCCACTTCGACGTCGGCGAGGTTCTTCTTGGCAGCGACGACCGCTTGGATCGCCTTGTCCGCGGACGGAAACACTGCCATCAGGCCGTCGCCCATCCGCTTGACGACGTGACCGCCACGATCGACGATCGGGGGCTCGATCGCCTTGGCAACCTTGCGCAACAGTTCGAGTGTGGCTTCGTCGCCTGCGCCGAGCGACCAGCTGGAGAAACCGACCAGGTCGGTGAACACAACCGTCACCTCTCGGCTGCCCTTGCCTCGGCCGACACGTTCCAACGCCGCCTGCCAAACCTGAAGCGCACCGAGACCGATTTCGCGTGCAGCGCGAGGTTCGTCGCCGGCGAAACGTTCTGCTGCCCGAGCGACCGCTCGCGCGCTACCGGGCCCGGACGTGGAAAGCGGGTCACCGAACGCCGGGTCGCCTGGCAGCAGCACCCGAACGCGACGGACGGCGTCGATGACCTGCGTGCCACGATTCGCTGCGTGTAACCATTCGGCAAACGCAGGCCTACGTCGATCGCTGCGTCCGGAGCCAGCTTTGTTGGACTCGACCGGCCGCTCGTCGCGAGTGCTGTCGGGCCGGTCTGTCACGGATCGAGCGTAGCTCAGCTCTGTGCCGTGCAGCCTCTCACTTCTCATCGCCTCGAGCCGCCTCACGGTCTGCTCTGCTTGGTACGCCGTTGGGCCCGTCGATGGACTGCGCGTAGGTCTCGACGCTGTACGCGACGGCGGCACCGTTTCGGGCAAAAGCGTCACGATCGATGTTTGCCAGCGTATCGCCGGACGCGTGATAGTTCGCGTCGAAAGGCTCGTCGGCCTCCCCACCCCACTTCTGCGCCTGGTCGGCCGACATCTTGTCTTCTGCGCCGGTGAAGATGCCGCCCGACGGGATCTTGTGCTCGATGAACGGCCCGTAGTCGGAGCGGCCGTCGAAGTCGGTGCCCTCCGGAGTTATCCCCTGATTGAGCAGGTAGGCGTTCAGCATCCGCTCGATCGCCGCGGACCCGTCCGGCCCGGCAGGTTCGCCGGTCTTGTCGGAGTCGTCGCCGTCGTAGGTCAGGTAGGCAGGGTTCGGCGAGGCGATCATGTCGTAGTTGAGATAAAGAGCGATCTTCAGGCGTTCGTCACTGCTGAGCTTCGACACATAATCCGTCGAACCGAGCAGGCCGAGTTCCTCGCCACCCCACCAGGCGAACCGCACGGCGTTCTGCACGTCGGGCTCGCTGCCCATTTGCAGCGCCGTCTCGAGAATTGCAGCCGAGCCCGAACCGTTGTCGTTGATACCAGGCCCATCCGGGACGCTGTCGAGGTGCGCACCGACCATGACGACGTTGTCTGCGGATCCCGTCTTGGTCTGCGCGATGATGTTGCGAGTCGTGAACGTTGTGGCATCGGCGTCGATGAGTAGCTTCACGTTCGCGCCGGGTGCGACGAGTGCAGGGACGTCGCCGACGCCGATACCTGCGGTCGGGATCTTCGCGACATCACGACTGCCGAGCGTGCCGCCGCCGACCTGCTCGCCGACGAACGCGACCAGCAGGGCCGCTGCTCCGCGCTCGGCCGCGATCTGTTGTTTGGCCGCGAACGGGCAGATACCACGTCGCACGATCACGATCGCGCCCGTCACATCGAGGTTGTCGTAGTCGGAGGCCTCGCAGCCGGGTGTGTCGTCGACAGGTACCTCGAGGACCCGCGTCACGAGTCCAGCTTTGTCCGTACCGGGCGAGTAGCCGAACGTTGCGACCTTCACCTGCTGATCGCCTACCGTCAGGCTTTCGGATTTGAGATCGAAGGTGTTGATCTCGAACTCGGGCGTCGAGACCTCGAAGCCCTTTTCCTTCAATTTGTCTGTGACGTAGGCGACGCTCGCGTCGTATCCGGGCTTGCCCGCTGCGCGGTTGCCGTCGTTGTCCTTCGCGATGCGGTCCAGATTCTCCAGGTGGGCCATCAACGCGTCGATCTGCACCGCGCTCGCGACTTGCGCGCCCTGCTTCGGCTCCTCGTCGGAGCTCGACGTACAGGCCACCACCCCGAGTACAACCGCCAATCCTGCAATCGCGCACCGTATTGCAGATCTCATCGAATCCCCTCCCGGTCGTTACTCACCCTACCGAGAAACACATCAACCCGGTGCGGATGAACATCCCACACCGGGCCGACATGTCACCTTTACCGCGCCGGGCAGCGGCTCGGATCAGGTGCTGTGAGGCGACTCCCCCGACAGGAGTCGCACCCCTCATTCGGTTGGCTCGATTTTCAGCGACAAGCTAGGCGTCGCGGTTGTTCACGACGACGATCGCTGCAGCGAAGAAGACCGCGACGAAGGCTGTGAAGTAGATCAGGCTGCCCCACGGACCCCAGTGGAATTCGATGCCGGTGTCGCCACTCATGAAGTGCTGAGCGTTGGCAAACGGCAGGAAGGCCTGCACCTCGCGGCCGAAGCTTCCGAACAGTCCGAACAGGCTCTCGATCAGCAACGGCCACAGCACAACCAGTGAGATCGCGGCGGCCGATTGCTTGACGAGCGCGCCGACCGCAACAGCGAGAACGACACAGAGGAAGGCATAGATCGGTACGCCGTAGACCCCGCGCCACGCTTCCTCACCCGAGAGGGCGAGTGGTTTCTGAGCGTCGGAGTTGGCCACGAGTTTTGCGACCTCGATGGATCCGAAGGTGAGGGCCGTTGTCAGGATTGCGCCGAAAGCACCGATCAGCGCTGCCTTTGCAGCGATCACCGTGCCACGGTGCGGCATCGCCTGGAACGTCGTCCGGATGGTGCCGAAGCGATATTCGCTGGTCACGACGAGCGCCGCCATGATCATCAGGACCAACACGCCGAAACCGGTGACGCCTGTGGCTGCCGTCGCGGGTGTGAGACCGGGGAAGCCTTCCGAATCCTCGGGGTTCGCGATCGCCTGGTTGGCAACCCAACCCATGATCGCTGCCAGCCCGAGGCCGAGTGCGATGATCACGGCCGCCGACCACCATGGTGATCGAGTCGAAGTGATCTTGATACGTTCTGCTGCCAATACGCCCATCAGAGCGCACCTCCCATCACTTCTTCCATGCCTTCGGCGTGGTACTGCACATCGCCGCCGGTGAGCTTCATAAATGCTTCTTCGAGCGAGCCACGCTGCGCCGAGAGCTCGAACAACGTGACGCCGTTCTCGCCTGCGGCCGCTCCGATCGTGTCGGTAGTCGCGCCGACGACGAGCAGTGCCGGACCCAGCTCCGACTCGCCGTCTTCACGGACGGTGAGCCCACGTGCGATCAGCAGGCTGCGCAGGGCGTCGAGTTGCGGGCTGCGGACTCGGACTGCAGACTCCGACGATTTGTCGATGAACTCCTGCACGGTCGAGTCCGAGATCAGCCGGCCACGGCCGATGACGACGAGCTGTTCCGCCGTCTGCGACATCTCCGAAAGCAGGTGGCTGGAGACGAGCACCGTGCGGCCCTCACTGGCCAGCCGCTGCATGAATCGCCTGATCCACAGGATGCCTTCGGGGTCGAGGCCGTTGACCGGCTCGTCGAAGAGCAGCACGGGCGGGTCGCCGAGGAGCGCGCCTGCCAGCCCGAGTCGCTGCGACATACCGAGCGAGAAACCGCCTGCGTTCTTGCTTGCGACCTCGCTGAGACCGACGAGGCGCAAAACCTCGTCGACCCTGGACTTGGCGATGCCGTTGGAGGCCGCCATCCACTGCAGATGGGCGCGCGCCGAGCGGTTGGGGTGCACCCACCGCGCGTCGAGCAGCGCACCGACTTCGCGGAGCGGATGGGCAAGCTGGTGGTACGGCTTGCCGTTGATGAGCGCCGATCCGGAGGTGGGCTTGTCGAGGCCCAGGATCATGCGCATTGTCGTCGATTTACCTGCGCCGTTCGGCCCGAGGAAACCTGTCACTTGGCCCGCGGGGACCGTGAAGGACAGATCGTCGACGGCCACAGTCGGCCCGTAGTGTTTGGTCAAACCCTTCACTTCGATCATGTGAACAAGCATCGCTTACGAGTAAGCACCTGCACATCGACCGCAGGTCGCGACTGTCGTCATCCTTTCGGATGAGGACACCCTGAGGCGGGTCGTGAGTCCTTTCGGCGCGCCCGACCTCCGAAAGGACTCACGAGGCGCGGAGCGCCCTCAGTCTTTCGGCTTGGACTTCGCCATGAACGTCTTGAACTGCGCTGTGTTCGGCGAGGCTGTGTCGCCTTCGAGCGGCAGCACACTCCGCAGCGCCGCTTCGATCTGCGACGCTCGCTCCTCCAGCCGCAGATCACGATCGTTGACCTCACTCGCGGTCAACAGAAAATCTATGTGCCTGACGATCGCTGCCGTCACCACAGAATCGAACTGCGCATTGGCGAGCACGACCCGCCGCACACCCGCTATGAACGCAGCCGCGTCCAGGCCATCGTCTTCTACTCGGAAAACCGTTGCACGCCTTGAATTCACGTTGTACCCCTTCTTACATCGAGGGTACATCGCAGGATCGGACCCGCAAGTGTCCTACAGACTCGGCGAGGACGCCTGTGCCCAGAACCGCTTGGGGATTCGACCGGCATGACGCGCGGCGTGTCCAGCTCTGACGGCATCCGCCATCGCGGTCGCCATAAGTTGTGGATTCTTCGCGCGCGTGACGGCTGTGGCGAGTAGCACAGCATCGCACCCGAGTTCCATCGCAAGCGCCGCGTCACTCGCTGTTCCGATACCGGCATCGAGAATTACCGGCACTCCCGCACCGTCGACGATCATCTCGATGTTGTGTGGATTGGCGATACCGAGACCGGTTCCGATCGGCGACCCGAGCGGCATCACCGCGGCGCACCCTGCTTCTTCGAGTCGACGGGCGAGAATCGGGTCGTCCGTCGTGTACGGCAGCACGGTGAATCCGTCGTCGACGAGTTGCTCGGCCGCATCGAGCAGTTCCACGGCGTCGGGGAGCAGCGTCCGCTCGTCGGCGATCACCTCGAGTTTGACCCAGTCGGTCTCCAGCGCGTCGCGCGCGAGCTGGGCGGTCAGTACCGCCTCGGCTGCGCCGCGACAACCCGCGGTGTTGGGAAGCATCGCGATCTGCAAGCGCTTCAGCAGATCGAGGACGCCCGTGCCTCCTGCCGCGTCGACTCTGCGCATGGCGACGGTCGTCAGCTCGGTGCCGGATGCGACAAGCGCTTCTTCTAGTACCGCAAGGTTGTCGGCGCCGCCGGTACCCATGATCAGCCGCGACCCGAACGACCTACCCGCGATTACCAGCGGACTCATAACCGAATCAGCCACCCTGCACCGCCGTCAGGACTTCGATCTCCCAGCCCTTGCGGACCTGTTCGCTCCAGCGCGACTTCGGGAAAACAGCGCGGTCGACGGCGAGGGCGATGCCCTTGTCGGGAAGCTTCAGATAGTCGAGCAATTCCCGGACCGTCATCTCTTCGGTCAGCAGGTGTTCCTTGCCGTTGACGGTGATGCCGATCAGTACCTGCGTCATCGGGAAGCTCCTGAAAATCTGTCGGGGTCGGCCTGCTTGGCTTCGACCAGTTCTACTCCGTCGAGTAAACCGAGCACCGCGTCGACCGTGATCGGGGTCAACAGAATGCCGTTGCGGCCGTGCCCGGATGCGACGACGACCCGATCCGAGACTCTGCCTATGAGCGGCACGTTGTCCGGACTCATCGGCCGCAGTCCTGCGATCGACTCGGCAAGCTCGTACTCGCCGATGCCTGGCATCAACTCCTGCGCGTCGGCGAGGAGGTCACGTACACCTGCGACAGTCACCGCTGTGTCGTGACCGGACTCGTACTGCGTCGCGCCGAGGACGATGCCGTCACCGCGCGGCACGAGATAGACGGGTCGACCGTGGACCCGAGCACGGACGACGTGCGTCGGTGCAGGCGTCACACCGGGCCTGGCTCGTAGCCGCAAAATCTCGCCTTTGACCGGGCGTACCGGCAGGCCGGGCCACAGCCTCGCTGACCGCTCTCCTGCTGCCAGGACGATCTGGTCGGCGTCGAGATCGTCGAGATCGACGACCTCACGCTCGACGACGCGAACCCCTGCGCCCGCGGCAGCGCGTCGTAATTCGGCGAGCAGGATCCGATTGTCGACGGCGAGTTCGGCAGGGGCAAGCAGGCCGAGCCTCACGCTACGAGCAAGCGCCGGTTCGTGTGCACGCACCTGGGCACGGTCGAGTAGTTCCAGTTCGTAGCCCTGCGCGCCGACCCATTCGGCGACGGTCCGCAGGTCTTGGGCATCGGCGGCATCGAGCGCGACGGTGAGCGAACCCGTTGCGCTGAAGACGTCCGCACCACGGGACCCGGACGCTGCTGCCAGCCGCGCGGCGAATTCTGGCCAGCGTGCCAACGACGCCGCACCGATCTCGAGGACGTCGGTCTCGCCGGGCCAGCCCTCCGACAGCGGCGCGAGCATGCCGCCGGCGACCCACGATGCTCCCGAGGCCGGCGCGGGGTCGAAAAGCGTGACCTGTCGGCCCGATTCGGCGGCTCGCCAGGCGATCGACAGACCGATCACGCCGCCGCCGACCACGGCCAAGGTCTGCTCGTCTCGCACTGTCTCCACCTCACTTCCACACCACTCTGGGCTGTCGCGACGCTGTTCTCCCCGCCCACCGATCAGCCCGTTCCACGGTAGCCGCTACCGTCGAAGCCGTGCATCCATCGCATTCTTTCAGGGGCTCGACCACTCGCGACCGCCTGGCTACGGCATACCTGTATCTGTGCACGGACGCCCGGCGCGAGAAGGGCGACCTCGCCAGGTTTGCGGATGCGGCGCTCGCCGGTGGTGTCGACATCATCCAGTTGCGCGACAAGGGGTCGGCGGGCGAAGCCGAATTCGGACCGCTCGACGTCAAAGGGGAATTGGCCGCACTCGCCGAGTTGCGGGCAGCGACACGACGGCACGGCGCTCTGCTCGCCGTGAACGATCGCGCCGATATCGCGCTTGCCGCGCAGGCAGACGTGTTGCACCTCGGCCAGGACGACCTACCGGTGCACTACGCACGCCGGATCGTCGGACCCGATGTGGTGATCGGCCGCTCGACGCACAACCGAGCCCAGGCGAGTCTGGCAGCGATCGAGGAGGGTGCCGACTACTTCTGCACCGGTCCGGTCTGGGCGACGCCGACCAAACCCGGTCGCGCGGCTGCCGGCCTCGATTTCGTCCGCTCGACGGCAGATGCCGAACCACACAGACCATGGTTCGCGATCGGTGGCATAGACGAAGAACGGCTACCGGAGGTCGTGGCCGCGGGCGCGACGCGGATCGTCGTGGTCCGCGCGATCACCGCGGCGGCCGACCCCGAAGCCGCGGCGCGTCGGTTGAAAGATCGGCTCACTCCGACGGTCTGAGCAGAGTTACGCCACCGGTTCGATCCGCACCGGAACACCGTTGAGATGTGCCATGCCCGCGAGCGGTTCGATGTCTTCGACGGCCGTCGACATCAGCAGGTTGACGTTCACGCCACCCGCTGCGTTGGCGACCTGCCAGCCACCACGATGGCCCCAGCCGTGCGGTACCGCAATGGTTCCCGGACCGACCTCGTCGGTCAGGAATGCAGGTAGCTCGATCGAACCGTGTGCCGACGCGATTCGAAACGGCTTGCCGTCCTCGATTCCGGCAGCTTCGGCGTCGACCGGATTGACCCGGGCGGTGTGCGCTCTGTTGCCCCGCATCAAGAACTCCGAGTTGTGCATCCACGAGTTGTGCGACTTGAGTTCGCGTAGGCCGATGAGCCGCAACGGGAAGTCTGGGTCCTCGCGTCGATCACCAAGGCTCGCCAACGTTTCGATGATCTCGTCGGGCGCCAGCCGCACCCTGCCGCCCGTGTGTTTGACGACCCGCTTCAGCACACCCGTCTCGACATGATCGCGAAGAACGATGCCGTGCGGATTGGCGCGTAGCTTCTTCATGCTCAGGCCGCCCCTGCGGAGGCCGAACCTGTCGCCGTACGCACCGAGTCGAAGCGCGACGTCGATGAGTGCCTTCGGCGTCGTCGCAGCGCTGGATCCAGGAACGCGCCTGATCAGTCCGCTCAGAGCCGCACCGACCCGCTTCGGGGTCGCGATGAACGGTACGACTCCGATCCGTTTGGCGATCTCGTCGATGATCTCCCACTCCTCCCGCGCTTCGCCGTACGGCTCGACCACCCGTTCGGTCGCCTGGATGAACGGTGTCGTGCTGAGGGCACCGAACGGCAGCGGGACGTCGTCGCGTTCGAGGAAGGTCGTCGCGGGGAGGATGTAGTCGGCTTTGCGGTTGGTGTCGTTGACGTAGAGGTCGATCGAAACGAACAGCTCGAGTTCGGTGAGCGCGGCTTCGAGTTCGTCGCCGTTCGGTACCGAAAGCACCGGATTGCCCGCAGAGGTGAACAGCGCTCGCAGGCGGCCTTTCCCTGGCGTGGTGATCTCTTTCGCCATGACGGCTGCGGGGAACGAGCCGAGGACATCGGGGAAGTTCCCGATCCGCGAGCGACGCCGGTCGTAGCCGATCATTCCCGTTCGCTGCACGAAATCGAGGCCGAGAAACGCCTCTTCACCGAATACGCCGCCGCCTTCGCTATCGAGGTTGCCCGTGACGAGCGCAAGAGCGTCGAGCAGAAAAGCGACGAGCGTGCCCTGCCTACCGAGGCACGTCCCGGTGCGGCCGTAGATGGCGGCACGACGGGCAGAGGCGAGTTCGCGTGCCATGGCGCGAAGCTGATCGGGAGCGATTCCTGTGATCGCCTGCGTGTGTTCGGGTGTGAAGCGCGCAACCGCTGCTCGCAACCGATCCGCACCTACCGACTGCGCCGCGATCGCCGTCGAGTCCGTACGACCTTCGGCGAACAGAACCTGCAACATCGAGGCGAGCAGCCAGGCGTCGCCGTCCGGTCGAATCGGAAGATGCTCGAAGGCCTTCGCTGTCTCCGAACGACGCGGGTCGACGACGACAACTCGACCACCACGGTCGACGATCGCGCGCAGTTTGTCCTTGATCCGCGGCGCTGTCATGACGCTGCCGTGCGAGACCAGCGGATTCGCCCCGACCATAAACAGAAAATCGGTCCGATCCAGGTCCGGAATCGGGGTGGCGGTCAGCGAGCCGTAGAGCAGCTGACTCGCGACGAATCGATTGTTCACGTCTTGCGATCCAGCCGAGTAGAGGTGGCGCATACCGCTGCCGACCACGAACGCGAGGATCCACAACGTGTGCGAGTAGGAGAACGAACTCGGGTTGCCGAAGTACCAGCCGAGGCCGTCCCGGCCGTGGGTGTCGATGACGGCTTTCAGCCGCGCGCCGATGTCGTCGTACGCCTGCTCCCAGGTCACCCGTTCGAACTCGCCGTCGGCGCCACGTCGCAGGGGGTGCAGTACGAGGTCGGGGTCGTTCTGCACTTCGGCGAACGCGATTCCCTTCGGGCAGGCATTGCCCTGCGAGAGCGGATGTTCCTTGTCGGGTCGCAGCTTCACCAACCTGCCGTCCTCGACCGTCGCGATCAACCCACAGAGGGGCTCACAGATCCTGCAGTAGGTGACGACCTCTGTTGGCATAAGGTCAATTAAGCACCTGGTCGGTCGGGATTGCTATGACATTTCCGGCCATATCGACGCCGTTCGGCACATGTTCGGCCAGCACAGCAGTGAGAGCGGAATCCCGACCGGCGAACGGATCGTCGAACGGGTAGAGCCAACCGAAACCACCCGACGGCAACTCGATCGTCCGCGGTAGCGCCTCCGTCAACGCCGCGCGGTCCGCCTCGGCGTCGATCTGCAGCTGCACCGGAACGGTCTGCAGTTCCTCCCAGCTCGCAGCGAAGCCTGGATGCAGTGGCAACGCGTGGACGTCGGCCTCGGGTACCCAGCGCAGCTCGGCACTCTCCATGTTCAACGTCGTCGCCAATCGTGACGCCGCATCGGCGACAACTGTGGTGTAGGTCCACCCGCTCAGTGCCCGCGCGGTCACCCGCTCGGCCCGGACTCGCAACATGGTTGCTGCGATGCCTGCCTCTTCTTCGGCTTCGCGAACTGCGGCGTGAACGGTCGATTCGTGGCTGTCGCGTGCGCCGCCCGGGAGTCCCCACGTCCCACCCTGGTGACTCCATACCGCACGATGCTGCAGGAGCACCGCGGGGTGTCCGCTCGCCAGCGGCGCGCGCAGCAGCAGCCCGGCGGCACCGTGTTTACCCCAGTGCCGACTGCCGTCCGAGCTCCACGACCACCCGTCGCCGTCACCACGCATCGAACTGCCTCACCCGTTCGGTCCTCGAGGACCGAAGGATCCGGCCATCGTCAGCATCGACCCTAGCGCGTGATTCGTTCCGCACGAGTTGGGTAACCCGCTCGAAGCAACCCACACTCCCCACCCCGACGGAAGGTTCCAACTCGATGTCGTACCTGCTCTTCGATCTGCTCACCCCGATTATGGGATCCGACACTGCTCGATACTGGGCAGAAATGCTCGTCGTCGACCCGATCTGACCCTCCGGTCATCGAAATGCAGTACGAGTGGACCGGGCCGGACCACAATAGAGTTCCGTTTCATCTGCGCTCACGCGAGTGAGCAGTCCGCTCGATGGAGGTCCACGTGGTCGCTGCCCCGTCGGCCTCGGCTGTCGAGGAGGGCGAGCAACGCCCGACATCGTCGCAGCCCGGCCCGGTCGGATCGCGGTCGGAAGACGCGACACCGCCGCTGTCCGCATTGCAGGGATCGCTCACTCCCAAAGCTGCCGCCGCGATCGTTCGGGAGCACCTCGACCCGCGTGATGTGCGGGTCTTTCTGCGGTCATCGCCCGCGCGACTGATCGCGATGGGCATCGTGCTCGTCGTTCTGTGCGTTGCAGCGGGTGCGGTTGCCGCCGCGACGGTCCGCGACCGGCAGCAGACCTTGAACACCGTCCTCGACGAGACCGAGCCCTACGCGGCGTCGTCGCAGCGGCTCTACAGCTCCCTGTCGATCGCGGACGCGGCCGCGTCGACAGCCTTCATCTCCGGTGGTATCGAACCGAAGGCCGTTCGCGACGCCTACTCGCAGGCGATCGGCGAAGCGGCCGCGGAACTGGCGGTCGGAGCGGCCGACCCCGAGGACGCCGATGCTCGCAAGCTGGCCGCGACGATCGCCTCGAAACTCCCCGTGTACGCGGGCCTCGTGGAAACTGCACGGACCAACAACCGTAACGGCCATCCGGTCGGCGCTGCCTATCTCGGCGAAGCATCGACGCTGATGCAGACGACGATGCTGCCCGCCGCAGAAGATCTCAGTGCGCGCCAGTCCGCGGCCGTCGTCGACGCCCAGCGCGCGTACACGACACCGCCATGGTTCTCGTTTGCACTCCTCGTGCTCGCCCTCGTCGCGCTGTTCGGCGTGCAAGTCCTGCTTGCCAGGCACTGGCGCAGAATCCTCAACCCCGGGCTCATCGTCGCCTCGGCGATCATGGTCGCGCTGTTCGTGTGGATGGCGGTCGGTGGCTCACTGTCCGCTGCTGCCGCGGACCGCGCGCTCGGCCACGGCACCCTGCCGCTCGCGAAACTGACCGAGGGTCGCATCCTCGCGCAGCAGGCACGGTCGGACGAAACACTGAAGTTGGTGCGTCGGGACACCTCCGGCGAGTACGACGTGGCGTTCGACGAGGACATGGCACGACTCGGCGCCGTCCTCACCGACTACGGATCCGATATCGAAGGATCCGATCGCGTTGCCGACGCGCTGAGGGCCCACACCGGTTGGCTCGCGGCGCACAAACGTATGAACGATACGTTGGCGACCGGCGATTTCACCGGAGCGTCGATCGTCGCGATCGGGCCGGGCGACGCAGATTCGACCGCTCAATTCGAAGCGTTGGACAAAGCTGTGCAGCAGGGCATCGTCGATACCCGAGACACGCTGCGGTCCAACGTATCCCGCGCCTCGACCGTGGTCGACAAGTTGACGCCCGGAGCGTTGACTCTGGCATTCGTCGCGGCGTTCTTCGTCCTCGTCGGCCTGTTGCCGCGCTTGCGGGAGTACCGATGATGGTGCAGCGCGGCACAACCCGCACCTGGCTCACCGCCATCCTCGCCTGCGCACTGCTCGGTGTCGCCGCCTGCTCGGCAACACCTGCCGACCTCGACGACCCGGCGGCTCGCGATGTCAGCTACACCGAGCCACCACTGCCCAACAAGGCCGAAAATGCCTCTGCCCCAACGCCGCCGCCAGCCGCGTCGACCAGCGACTGCGGCGACCCGACAGTCAGCCTGCGCCCGCTCGCCGACCCGTCGGAACCACCTGGACCGAACGTGGACGCAATTCGCGCACGCGGACGAGTTGTCGTCGGACTGGACACGAGCAGCAACCTCTTCAGCTTCCGTGACCCGATCAGCGGAGCCATCGAAGGTTTCGACGTCGAGATCGCGAAAGAGATTGCCCGCGACCTGTTCACCGACCCCGAACGCATCGAGTACCGCATACTCGGCTCGGCCGATCGCGAGGCCGCGCTGCAGTCCGACGCGGTCGACATCGTGGTGAAGACGATGACCATCAACTGTGCGCGCCGGCAGAAGGTCGATTTCTCGACCGTGTACTACCAGGCGAACCAGCGCATCCTTGCCGTCAAGAACTCCGGGATCCGCGGTATCGAAGACCTGGCAGGCAAGCGTGTTTGCATCGTTCGCGGCACGACGTCGCTGCAGCACATTCAGCAAATGCAGCCTGCCGCTTCGATCTTGACGGTTCCCGGCTGGGCCGACTGCCTCGTGGTGCTGCAGCAGCGACAGGTGGATGCGGTGAGTACCGACGACGCGATACTCGCGGGCCTTGCCGCGCAGGATCCCTACCTCGAGGTCGTCGGCAAGAGCATCAGCCCCGAGCCCTATGGGATCGGTATCGGCAAAGGCAAGGAGGACCTCGTCCGTTTCGTCAACGCCACGCTCGATCGGATTCGTGCGGACGGCACGTGGAACGCCATCTACAACCGCTGGCTGGCCGTCCTCGGTCCATCGCCGGGCCCTCCGCAGCCGAAGTACGAGGACTGAGCGCCGTGGCGATCGAAGAACCTGAAGCCGACGAACCTCGGCGCGACGACGAGGCCGACGAACAAGGCACGCAGGCTGCGGTATTCGTCCCCGACGAGGTCGGTACCCAACTGTCGGCCGCCGAGCGGGACGAGCCTGTCGAGGTCGGCACGCAGGCGGCGGCGATGGAACACGAGGACATCGGCACCCAGGCGGCGGGAACCCAAGAAGTCGGCACCCAAGCGGCCGGCACCCAGGCAGTCGGAACCCGAGCAGCCGGCACCCAGGCAGCGGAGAGCAGGACGAGCGGAACCCAGCGCTCGGACGGATCGGCAACGACTGCCACAACCGCAACGTCGGGGTCCCGGTCGTCGGGGCGCAGTTCGCGAACGGTCCGGTCCCGCCCGGGAATTCGTCGTCTCGGCGGCGGTCTCGTCGAGGTTCCCGCAGTGGCGCCGGTCGATCCCAAATCAGCAGTCCTCGTCGATCCCGTCGTCTCGGAGGGTAAACGATTCTGCTGGAAATGCGCCAAGCCCGTCGGCCGCAGCGACGGCACCGGCCGCGGCAAGCGAACAGGAGAATGCGCGCATTGCGGTGCGCCGTTCGACTTCCGGCCGCAACTGCACGAAGGCGACATGGTCGCAGGCCAATACGAGGTGCAGGGTTGTATCGCGCACGGCGGTCTCGGCTGGATCTACCTCGCGATCGACCGCAACGTCAGCGATCGTTGGGTGGTCTTGAAAGGCCTGCTCCAGACCGGCGATGCGGAGGCTCAGGCCGTCGCGGTCGCGGAACGGCAGTTCCTCGCCGAACTCAACCATCCGAGCATCGTCAAGATCCACAACTTCGTCGAACATCCCCTGCCCGACGGCGACCCGGTCGGCTACATCGTGATGGAGTACGTCGGCGGCCAGTCGCTGCGGGATCTACTGAAAAAGCGTGAGCACAAACGACTTCCGGTGCCCGAAGCGATCGCCTACGTCATCGAGATTCTGCCTGCACTCGACTACCTGCACTCGACCGGTCTGGTCTACAACGATCTCAAACCGGACAACATCATGCTCACCGAGGATCAGCTGAAGCTGATCGACCTCGGCGCGCTCGCCGGTATCGAGTCCTACGGCTACCTCTACGGCACACCCGGTTATCAGGCTCCCGAGATCACCAAGACCGGTCCGACGGTGGCATCGGACATCTACACCGTCGGCAGGACTCTCGCCGTGCTGACGCTGGACCTGCCGAGCAAACACGGCCGCTACCTCGACGGAATACCCTCCCCCGCAGACGATCCGCTGTTGAGTCGCTACGAGTTCTTCTATCGACTCCTGCTTCGTGCGACCAATCCCGACCCAGCACTTCGATTTGCGTCGGCCCACGAGCTGTCCGGGCAGCTCGCCGGCGTTCTGCGCGAAATTCTCGCGCTCGAAACCGGAGTCGAACATCCCCGCCTGTCCACCATCTTCAGCCCGCAACGGACAAGCTTCGGAACCGACGAGGCGGTCAGCCAAACCGATGTCTACGCCGATGGCGTTCGTCGCGACAAATTCATCAGCGCAAGGGAAGTCGCGCACGCGCTGCCGGTGCCGCTGGTCGATCCGACCGACCCGTGCGCGCCCCTCGTCGCGGCCGCCGTGCACCGCGAGCCGAGCCAGACCCTCGAATCACTACGCCAAGCCCGCGAAAAGAACAGTGCGACCGACGCGGTCGAATCGTTCGATCTCGAGATCACCCTCGCCGAGGTGAAGGCCTACATCGACCTCGGGGAGACAGCAGCAGCCGAACAGCGACTGAAGCGACTGCATACGAAGATCGGGGCGAATTGGCGGATCGATTGGTACGGCGGTCTCGCAGCACTGCTCGGCGGTGAATACGAGTCCGCCTTCACCCATTTCGACGCGGTCCTTGCTGCGGTGCCCGGCGAGATAGCCCCGAAGCTCGCCCTCGCAGCGACCGCGGAACTTGTTCTGCAGCAGTGGGATACACCCGAACCAGAGCAGTGGCAGCAGTTCGCGGAGAGTTTCTATCGGACGGTATGGCGGACCGACCACGGCATCGTGAGCGCGGCGTTCGGGTTGGCGAGGCAACTCGCTCAGCGTGGCGACATACCGGGATCGATCCACGCGCTCGACCAGGTGTCGCCGTCGTCACGCCACTTCAACGTGGCCCGCATGACCAGCGTGTTGACGCTGCTCACCGGTCGAGCAACCGAGGATATCGACGAGGATGCCATCAGGTCCGCCGCGGCGCGCGTGAAGTCGCTACCGCCCGACGAGGGCAGGGCGGTCCAGATGCGGACCCTCGTTCTCGGTACCGCCCTCGAGTGGCTGCGGGCCGATCTCCGGGACAGCTCCCGAACCGGGGATGCCGCACATGTTCCCGAAGGCACCCTTCTCGGGGTGACCTTCGACGAACGCGGATTGCGCTGCGGTACCGAGGCCGGCCTGCGAGCACTGGCACGGACCGCCCCCGGCCGAACCCATCGCTACCGACTGGTCGACCTTGCCAATTCGATCAGGCCGAAGAGCTGGTTCTGATCGCGGCACGCGCGATCGCCAGTTCTTCGTTGGTCGGCACCACCAGCACCGTCACCTCCGCGCCGTCGGGCGAAATCACCCGCGCCTCGCGGCTTTTCGCGGTATTTCGATCCGGGTCGACGGCGATTCCGAAGCGTGTCAGTCCCGCGAGCGCATCGGCGCGAACCCCTGGGCTGTTCTCACCGACCCCGGCCGTGAATGTGATGACGTCGGCGCCACCGAGCTCGATCAGGTAGGCGCCGATGTAGCGGCGCAGGCGATGGATGTAGACGTCGTAGGCAAGCTTCGCGCCCTCGTCCCCCGCGTCGATCAGGCCCTGCAATTCGCGGAAGTCGTTGACGCCGGAGAGGCCTTTGAGTCCGGACCGCCGGTTGAGCAGTTCGTCGATCGCGTCGACGTCGAGTTCTGCGCTGCGGCGCAGATGCAGAACGATCCCTGGATCGATATCGCCGCTGCGGGTGCCCATGACCAGCCCTTCGAGCGGGGTGAGACCCATGGACGTGTCGATTGCCTTGCCACGCTCGATTGCCGACGCCGACGCACCGTTGCCGAGATGCAGCACGATTTGGTTGAAGTCCGCTCGGTCGCGGCCGAGGAATTCCGCAACTCGGCTCGAAACGAAGTCGTGCGAGGTGCCGTGAAAACCGTAGCGCCGCACGCCATGACGCTTGGCAACATCGATGTCGATCGCGTATGTGCTTGCCGCAGCTGGCAAACCGTGAAAGAACGCGGTGTCGAACACGGCAACGTGCGGCACCTGCGGCAGCAGCGCTCGTGCGCTTTCGATACCGACGACGTTCGGGGGATTGTGCAGCGGCGCCAAGGTCGACAGTCGTGATATTTCGGCGACGACGTCGTCGGTGATCAGGGTCGGCTCGTAGAACACGTTGCCGCCGTGGACCACCCGGTGACCGACCGCCGCGACACCGGCCGAGGTCAGGCCGTGCCCGGTCCGTTCGAACATGTCGAATGCCAGCCGCAAGCCTTCGGCATGGTCGGCGATCGGTCCCCTGTGCTCGATCGTCTCGCCGTCAACGGTGTGGGCGATGATGCCGTCCGCTTCGCCGATCCTTTCGACGAGACCACTGGCAACCGCAGCGCCGGTCGCGGTGTCGACGAGCTGATACTTCAGCGACGACGAACCCGAATTGATGACCAGGACAAGCGAGTCCGTCATGGCTTCACTCCTGCAGCCTGGATGGCTGTGATCGCGACCGTGTTCACGATGTCGGTCACGAGCGCGCCGCGAGACAGATCGTTGACCGGCTTGTTCAGTCCCTGCAGCACGGGTCCGACGGCCACGGCGCCGGCACTGCGCTGGACCGCCTTGTAGGTGTTGTTACCGGTATTGAGGTCAGGGAAAATGAAAACCGTTGCACGACCCGCCACTTCGGAGTCCGGGAGCTTCGACTTCGCGACCGATGGTTCGATGGCAGCGTCGTACTGGATGGGACCTTCGAGCAAGAGGTCGGGTCGGCGTTCGCGGGCGAGTCGCGTCGCTTCGCGTACCTTGTCGACGTCGGCACCGGTCCCCGATTCGCCGGTCGAGTAGGACAGCAGGGCGACACGTGGTTCGATACCGAACTGTTCGGCGGTGATCGATGACGAGATCGCAATGTCGGCAAGCTGTTTCGCCGTCGGGTCGGGCACGATTGCGCAGTCGCCGTAGGCCAGCACGCGGTCGGCAAGACACATCAGGAACACGCTGGACACGGTGTCGACACCCGGCGCGGTCTTGATGATCTCGAACGAGGGTCTGATCGTGTGCGCTGTCGTGTGCGCGGCACCCGAAACCATCCCGTCGGCAATTCCCATGTGCACCATCATCGTTCCGAAATAGGAGATGTCGGTGATCACCTCGCGGGCACGCTCGACCGTCATGCCCTTGTGCTTGCGCAGCTTTGCGTACTCCTCCGCGAAATCGTCGAAGTACTCGCAGTTGCTCGGATCGAGCACGCGCGCCGCGCTCAGGTCGACACCGAGTTCGGCTGCCCGAACACGGATTTCGTTCTCCTTGCCGAGGATGGTTAGGTCCGCGATCTGGCGCTGCAACACGCGGCCTGCGGCACGCAGAATGCGATCGTCGCCACCTTCCGGCAGCACGATGTGCTTTCTGGCCTCACGAGCCCGGAAGACCAACTGATACTCGAACATCTGCGGCGTGACGACCGACGGAATGGGAACATCGATGCGCTCGAGCAGTGCTTTGGCGTCGACCCGTTCCTCCATGAGGCTCAGCGCGGTGTCGATCTTGCGTTGCGATCCGACGGCGACGCGTCCCCGCGTTTCGAAGGCCGCCTTCGCGGTGTCGAACGTGCCGAGTCCGGTCGTCAGGATCGGCAGTCGTGGCTTCAAACCTGCGACAAGCTTCGCGATGGACGGATGCGGCAGCATGCCGCCGTTCATGATGATGCCTGCGAGTGACGGAAAGCCCTCGGCATCATGGGCATTGACGAGGCTGAGCAAGACGTCGGAGCGGTCCGCCGGAGCGATGACGACCACACCTTCGGTGAGACGCTCGAGAATGTGTTCGGCCGTCATACCGCCGACCATCACCCGCAGCGCCTCCCGCTGCAGCAACTCGGTGTCGCCGCTGTAGAGCTCACCGTCGATCGAGGTCTGCAGTTCGGCCATCGTCGGTGCCATCAGCAGCGGGACCTCCGGCAGGCTCCAGGACGGCACACCCGTCGACTCGAGCGCAGCGGGCACCTGATCGAGCAGTTCCGGATCGCAGCGATTGGCGATCACCGCGACGAGATGTGCCTTCTGCGAGGCCAACTCCGCCTGGCATACCTCGACGAGGTGCAGCAGTTCCTCCGACGTCCGTCCCGACCCGCGCACGGTGAGCAGAACCGGTGCGCCGAGGTTGACGGCGATACGCGCGTTGAAGCTGAGCTCGCTCGGACTGACGATGTCGGTGTAGTCGCTGCCGATGATGACCACCGAGTCGCACAGTGCGGCGACGGTATGGAAGCGCATGACGATTTCGCTGAGGGCACCTTCTGGATCTTCGTGCACCTGCTCGTAGCTCACGCCCATGGCTTGCTCGTACGTCAGATCAGCGGTGCTCTGCTCGAGCAGAAGTTCGAGGATGTAGTCGGGTTCGTCGGTCGAGCGCGCGATCGGCCGAAACACCCCGGCACGTGCCGTTGTCGCGCTCAGCATGTTCAGCAAACCGAGAGCCACCGTCGACTTTCCGGTGTCACCTTCGGGTGCTGCTACGTAAACACTGGAGATTCGATGCAGGTCAGATTCCACGGACGGCATGCGCCGAAGCATAGTTGCACCACAATGGCTGCTATGTCCCCTGACCGACTTCCCGACCCGACCGAACAGTCGGCGCTGATGAACGTCGGTGAGGTCGTGCGTGAGTGGTGGGTGTCGCCCGTCGATTTCCAATGGCTGCGTGAGTTTCTGGCAAGTAGGTCGTTGACCGACCCGGTTCGGCTGTTGATCGCACTCATAGCTGCACTACTCGCGGTGGTCCCCGCGCTGGGCCTGCTCACCCACGACGCGCCCGACCACATCGCAGGGCGGGCACTGCTCGTCGTCGCGATGGTGACCGCCGCCGCTTGGAGTGTGCGCTGGTTACGTGGACCATGGCCGACGGCATTCGGCTCCGCCCTGTTCGTGATCTGGGCCGACATCGCGATAACTGTGTGTTGCCTGCTGCACGGCAACGCCCTGTCCGGGCTCGCAGGCACGACGACGTTCGTTCTGATCGGTGCGTACGTCACGTTCTTCCACGGCCCTCGGCCGCTGTGTGCCCAGCTCGCGTGGTCGTTGCTCACAGTCGTCGCACTTGCGATTCCCGTCGCGACGGGACCGGACGGCGATCCTGCGACAGCCATCGGAAAAGCCTTCGTGACGATCGCCGCTGTCGTCGTCCTGCCGCCGATCCTGCAGATCAGCTACACGCTCATCCGTTCCGACGCTGTCGACTCGCTTGTCGACCCACTGACGGGGCTGCTCAATCGACGCGGACTGCAGACCCAATCGATACAACTCGCACGAGGACAACGTGTTGCCGGCGACACGGTTGTGCTGATCTCGATCGACCTCGATCGCTTCAAGACGATCAACGACACACTCGGGCATTCCGTCGGCGACGAGGTACTGCTACGAAGCGCACGCCGGATCAGGTCGGTGGTCCGCAGCGACGCGGTGCTGGCCCGGCTCGGCGGCGAAGAATTCGTCGTGCTCGACGTGCTGCCCCTCACGCACGCCGACGAGCTTGCCGAGCGAATTCGCGTCGCGATCAGCGCCAAGGCCGACCGCGCACCTGTCACTGCGAGCGTCGGCTTCGCGATCGCGAAGCGGGACTTGTTCGCAGGTTCGGCGGCCGATGCCGTAGACGCGCTCGAGCAGCTACTCGACCGAGCGGACACGGCGATGTACGAGGCGAAACGAGCCGGCCGCGACCGCGTTTCCCGCGATATCGCCGATATCCGGGATAGCTCCGACGACGACGCGCTCGAAAGCTAGCCGGCCGCGCGCAACCTCGGCGCAAGATCTCGCTCGAACAGTTCGAGGAACCGCTTCTGATCGTGTCCAGGCGCATGAAACACCAGGTGGTTGAGGCCTGCATCGAGGTACGGCGTGATCTTCGAGACGACGTCGTCGGGGTCTGAACCGACGATCCAGCGCTTGGCGACCTGCTCGATCGGCAGGGCGTCGGCAGCTGCTTCCATCTCGATCGGATCTTCGATGCTGTGCTTCTGCTCCGGTGTCAGGGACAGCGGCGCCCAGAATCGTGTGTTCTCCAGTGCTGCATCGGCGTCGGTGTCGTAGGAGATCTTGATCTCGATCATGCGATCGATGACGTCGGTCGAGCGGTCGACCTTTGCGGCACCTTCGGCGAGTGCGGGCATCAGTTTCTCCGTGTAGAGCTCCATACCCTTGCCCGACGTGCAGATGAAGCCATCGCCCGCTCGTCCCGCATACCGTGCGACGACGGGTCCGCCCGCTGCGATGTAGACCGGCACGCCACCGTCGGGAACGTCGTAGATCGACGCGCCCTTCGTTTTGTAATATTCGCCGTCGAAGTCGACGCGATCCCCGACCCACAGTTCGCGCATAAGCTGCACTGCCTCGCGCAACCGCGCGAAACGTTCCTTGAACTCGGGCCACTCACCTGCGTATCCGGTTGCGATCTCGTTGAGCGCTTCGCCGGTACCGACGCCGAGCATCACCCGTCCCGGATACAGGCAGCCCATGGTCGCGAACGCCTGTGCGATCACGGCAGGGTTGTATCGGAAGGTCGGCGTGAGCACCGAGGTCCCCAGCTGGATCCGCTCGGTGCGCTCGCCGACGGCAGTCATCCACGCGAGCGAGAAAGGGGCATGGCCGCCGTTGTGGCGCCACGGTTGAAAGTGATCACTGACCGTGGCGGAATCCATGCCGTGTTGCTCGGCGAGGACTGCCAGTTCGACGAGTTCGCGAGGTCCGAATTGTTCCGCGGACGCCTTGTATCCCAGCTTGAGCTCAGGCATGCACTACTCCTTTGTCGGCTGACCCGAGCCTAGCGAGAGTCCCCGACGCGCATCCGGGCGGTGCAACGTCGTGAGCAGTAGGAATTGCCCAAGTTTTTCGGCGTTTGCTCTCGCATAGCGAACGGCCGGTCTGTTATATTTCCGAGACCTTTCGAGGCTGTACTACGCACCTAGGTGTGAGGTAAAGGACTTGTTCGCGGCACGGGTGCGGTACGAGCAACGTTAGGTGCTCGGGTCAACGCCGACTGCGCGGCAGCGGTGCCATGAAAGGGGCGGTCCAATGCCACAGCCCAGACATCTCTCCCGCTCGACCGGACAGTCGACCAAGGAACCTCGCCATCGGGCGCAGAGCCAAGAGGCAGCGATACGGGCCGCGAGGCACCGAGCGGCCGCGGATCTCCCGGGCGCAGGCACCCTCGTCGGCGATGGACCCGCCCGCCACCGCGCACATCGACTCCCCGACGACGTTTCGGGCGACGATCGTAACGGCGACACCGATCGACCCGAGGTCAGCATGTCGTTGCGCGAGTGGACGAACCAGCTCTTCTACACCGGTTCGAGCTGAACCCGACACGACTCGACAACCCCGGTGCGGCAAGATTGCCTTGCCATGACCGACATCGACGACAACCCGCGGGCAACCCGCAGGCGACACGTCGTGCGGCTCGTCCTTTTCGCCACTTTCCTGCTCGGCCTGTTCGTTCTCGTTGCTGTGACGCGCGTCGTCGATGTCGAGGACCTCAGGGCAACGGTTGCGGCGACCGGCCCGGCAGCGCCATTGACCTACGTCGTGCTGGCGGCCGCTCTCGGCGCAGCACTCGTACCAGGGCCGATCCTCGCCGCAGGCAGCGGACTGCTGTTCGGAACGGTGCTCGGCACCTTCGTGACCCTCGGCGCCACTGTCGGCACCGCCCTGACAAGTGCCTTCCTCGGTCGCCGGGCGGGCCGTAACAGCACCCGCGCCCTGCTCGGCCCCGAGCGGTCCGATCGCGTCGACGCGCAGATCGAACGGTGGGGCCTGTGGGCTGTCGTCGGTCAACGCTTCGTTCCCGGCGCACCCGACGCGCTGTCCGCCTACGCCTTCGGCGCCTTCGGACTTCCGTTGTGGCAGATGGCAATCGGGGCTTTCATCGGGTCGGCACCGCGGGCGTTCGTCTACACCGCGCTTGGCGCTTCGGTCGGCGATCTGTCCTCACCGCTTGCCTACTCGGCAATCGCGGTGTGGTGCGCAATGGCCATTGTCGGCGCGTACGCCGCGCGGCGCGGTTATCGACGGTGGCGTGGTAAGGCAGCACAATGAGGTGGTGACGCGAACAGCGACCGAACTCGACCCCGACACACAACTGTCGTATCTGATGGACATGGACGGAGTTCTCGTCCACGAGGAACACCTCGTCCCCGGCGCGGACGAGTTTCTGGCCGAGCTACGGCAGAACCAGACACCGTTCATGGTGTTGACCAACAACTCGATTCGCACCCCGCGTGACCTGCATGCGCGGCTGGTGCGGACAGGTCTCGACATCCCCGAGCGGTCGATCTGGACCTCTGCTCTTGCGACGGCGACCTTCCTGAAGAATCAGCGCCCCGGCGGCAGCGCGTACGTCGTCGGCGAATCCGGTTTGACCACGGCACTGCACGACATCGGCTACGTCCTCACCGATACCGACCCCGACTACGTCGTCCTCGGCGAAACGCGCACCTACTCCTTCGAGGCCATCACCAAGGCGATTCGCCTCGTCGAGAACGGCGCGCGGTTCATCGCGACCAATCCGGACGCAACGGGTCCGTCTCGTGAAGGTTCACTGCCCGCAACGGGATCGGTCGCTGCCCTCATCACGCGGGCCACCGGCCGCGAACCGTACTACGTCGGCAAACCGAACCCGCTGATGATGCGCTCGGCGCTGCGCGCGATCGGCGCACATTCCGAGCACACGTTGATGATCGGCGACCGGATGGACACCGACGTCGTCTCCGGGCTGGAGGCGGGACTGCGGACGATTCTCGTGCTCACCGGAATCTCGACCCGGCAGAGTGTCGAGTCGTTTCCCTATCGTCCGACGCTCGTTCTCGACTCGGTCGCCGACCTCATCGGACGAACGCGAAATCCGTTCGAAAGCTGATCGCACCCAGCGCGGGGAGCCCCGACCGCTACTGGCACGATCGAGGAGTGAAGCGCGACGTATCTGCCCATCTCGATGTCGATATCAGAGCTGCGACAACCCTCGAATTCCAAATTGCCGTTGCGAAGCTGCCAGGCATCGAGGTGACCGAGTCGTTGTCGTTCACTCACGACGGCAACCCGGTGGAGGCTGCGGAGATAATCGGCTTGCACGGCACCAGGATTCACAAATTCGAGGTCGGCGAAGGCAATCTCGTTGCGAGCTATCACGCGAGCGTCACCGGTCGCGCCGAACCCGACGAGGCGACCGACTACGACCTCTCGGTCTATCTACGGCCGAGCCGCTACGCCGAGGCCGACAAGTTCTTCGGTTTCGCCGCAAAGGAATTCGGCCAGTACCGCGACTCCGAAACACTGCTCGCGCAGATATCGGGGTGGGTGCGATCCCGGATGTTCTACGTGCCCGGCAGCAGCGATCCGATCGACGGCGCGGCAGACACTCTGCTGTCCGGCGCCGGGGTGTGCCGCGACTACGCACATCTGGTCGTTGCGTTTCTTCGTGCGATGAATGTGCCTGCCAGGGTGGTCGCGGTGTACGCGCCCGGCTGTGTCCCCATGGACTTCCATGCGGTCGCGGAGGCGTACGTCGACGGCGTGTGGCGCGTCGTCGATGCGACCGGTCTGGCACCACGGTCGACGCTGGTACGCATTGCTACGGGCCGCGATTCGGCCGATACGGCGTTTCTCGACAACCACAGCGGCGACATCTGGCTCAACCACGTCTGGGTCACGGTCGTCGTCGAGGGGATGCTGCCGATCGACGACATCACCGAGTTGGTGTCCCTCGGCTAGCTAGGCCAGCTAGCCGTGTTAGCTCAGGGCTTGATCGAGATCGCCGAGCAGGTCTTCGATGTCTTCGAGGCCGACCGAGATCCGGACCACCGAATCGGTGATGCCGATCGCCGCGCGGCCTTCGGGTCCCATTGCTCGGTGCGTCGTCGTCGCCGGATGTGTGATCAGCGATTTCGCGTCGCCGAGGTTGTTGGAGATGTCGACGATGCGAAGGGCGTCGAGCACTTCGAATGCACGCTTCTTGCCCATACCGTCGGGTGCGTCGAGTTCGAACGTGACGACCGTTCCGCCGCCGCTCATCTGGGTCCGGGCAAGCGCATATTGTGGATGCGATTCCAGGTACGGATATTTCACCCAACGGATCGCGTTGTGGCCTTCGAGGAACTTCGCGATGGTCAGCGCGGATTCGGTGGAGTGCCGAACGCGCAGCGGCATCGTCTCCAGTCCCTTGAGCAGGGTCCAAGCGTTGAAGGGGCTCAGCGCCGGACCGGTATGCCGCATAAGGGTTTTGACGGGTCCGTCGATGTAGTCCTGCGAACCGAGGATCGCGCCGCCGAGCACTCTGCCCTGACCGTCGATGTGCTTGGTGCCCGAGTACACAACGACGTCGGCGCCGAGTTCGAAGCTGCGCTGCAGCAGCGGCGTCGCAAAAACGTTGTCCAGCACAACTTTTGCGCCCGCTGCATGCGCGAGCTCGACGACCCGCGGAACGTCGACGAGTGACTGCATCGGGTTGGACGGCGTTTCGAAGAACACAGCCGCCGTCGGTACCGACAGTGCCTGCTCCCACTGGTCGAGGTCGTCACCGTCGACGAAGACGGTCTCGACACCCCAGCGCGGCAGGATTTCGTTGCAGACGACGAAACACGAGCCGAACAGACTGCGCGCTGCGACCAGACGATCGCCTGCGCCGAGCAGTGCACCGAGTGCGGTGAACACGGCAGCCATGCCACTCGCGGTGGCGAAACATGCCTCTGCACCGTCGATGAGCCGCATACGTTCTTCGAACATCGCAACCGTCGGGTTGCCGTAGCGCGAGTAGACGAAATGATCGACTTCGCCGGTGAACGCGGCTTCGGCAGCTCCAGCGCTCTCGTAGACGAAGCCGGACGTCAGATACAGGGCCTCGGCGTTCTCTTCGAAACCCGAACGCATCAGTCCGCCACGGACGCCGATGGTCGCGGGACCGACTCCCGCCGGGAGTGGCTTCTCGAACGCTCCACCGGTCGGGCGGCTGATCTTGCCGTCACTCATGACTGCGTCCAGGGCAACCCGATGGCACGCCAACCGATCGCGCCGCGGTGGCCGTCTGCGTCGATCGGGCCTTCGAAACCTTCGAGAATGTTGTAGGACGGGCCGATCCCTGCCGCGGTGGCTGCCTTTGCCGCGCCGACCGATCGTTGACCCGAACGGCAGAGAAACACGACCGGCCGTTCGACTCCGGGTGTGAGACCTGCCTCTTTCAGCTGGTCGACGAAGTTGTCGTTGCGTGCGCCGCCCGGGTAGCCGACCCATTCGACCAGCAACGACTTGCGGCCGATCGAGGTGGTGTCGGCGACGCCGACGAACTTCCATTCGGCCTCGGTGCGGACGTCGACGAGCACCGCGTCGGGGTGCTCGGTCAACAGATCCCACGCCTGCTGCGGAGTGATATCGCCTGCATAGCTCACGTCATGCGCCTTTCACAATGCCCTGGACTCGCCGGCACTGCACTGGCCTTGGAGTCCGCGCTTGCCGCGTCCGGAATTGAAGCACGGCCAGGTCGTCACCCGGAGCACCCCACCGCGGAGGAGGGTTGCCGACCAGCTAGCCGGGGCTGTTCGCTGGTACTCATGACCTCAGCAGAGGATCGCTCGCTACCCGTGCTTCTGTCAACTTCTGCGTATGCAATCGCGAGTAATTGCGATCAGTTGCACACCAGCCAGCCGCCATCGCTGCGGACGAAGTTCCATTCCGCGACCGGCAGGTCCTTCTCGTCGGCAGCGACGGTGACGTCGGCCTTTGCGCGGTCGCCGTCGACTTTCACGTTCTCGACCTTGCTGTAGGTGATCTTGTCGCCACCGGGCTTCACGACGAAGGCATTGTCGTCGAAACCGGGACAGACAGCACCCTTCAACTGCGCATCCTCACCGTTGCGAGCCTTGATGTAGGCAATGGTCGCCTGGTCGACGCGCTGCGCTTCGGAGACGTTCTCCTCGGCAGGTGACACGATGCCGCCGATGACGATGGCCGCGATGATCGCCGCTACGACCGCGACGGCAGCGATGAACGGGACGGGGGTGCGCTCCCACTTGGACTCGGTGTCGGCGCCCTCGACGACCGCATTCGTGTCTGCGGAATCCGCGGCGACCTGCTGCGCTGCCTCGTCGCCCCTGTTGTTGCGCTTCTTCTTCTTGGCGGTCACGAGGGAATCCTCCACGGGCGCCGCGTGTGGGGCAAACGCGCACCCTGCAAGTCGGCGTGCGGGGTGACGATAGACTTCAACGGCTGAGCCTGCCGCGCACATCTCCCGAGCGGATCGGTTCGGCCGTTGCTTTGGCAGATTAGAGATTTGGCTAATTAGGCTTAGCTAAGTTTAAGCTCGCGTCAGCGAACGTCCATTTCGTCGAAAAGGTGCACGGTAGAAGATGACAGACCAGTCTCGAGCGGCTCAGTCGCCCGCCCAGTCCCGTCCGCTTCGCGTGGCCATCATCGGCGCAGGTCCGGCAGGTATCTACGCCGCTGACGCGCTGATGAAATCCGACGCCGAGGTCAGCATCGACCTCTTCGAACGTATGCCTGCACCGTTCGGCCTCATCCGCTACGGCGTCGCACCCGATCACCCGCGCATCAAGGGCATCATCACCGCACTGCACAAGGTGCTCGACAAAGAGCACGTTCGGCTGCTCGGCAACATCGACTACGGCACCGACATCGATTTGACGACGCTGCAGCGTTTTTATGACGCCGTGATCTTCTCCACCGGCGCCAACGCCGACCGCGCACTCGAAATCCCCGGCGTCGATCTCGAAGGCTCCTACGGCGCCGCCGACTTCGTTTCCTGGTACGACGGGCACCCCGATGTGCCCCGCAACTGGCCGCTCGAGGCCGAGAAGGTCGCTGTTCTCGGTGTCGGCAATGTCGCTCTCGACGTCGCCCGTGTGCTCGCCAAGACCGGCGACGAGCTGCTGCCGACCGAAATCCCCGCCAACGTCTACGAAGGCCTCAAAGCGAACAAGGCCGTCGAAGTGCATGTGTTCGGTCGCCGCGGACCCGCGCAGGCCAAGTTCACGCCGCTCGAACTGCGCGAACTCGATCATTCCCCGACGATCGAAGTGATCGTCGACCCCGAGGACATCGACTACGACGCAGGTTCGGAAGCGGCTCGCCGCAACTCCAAGATCGTCGACATGGTCGCAAACACCATCCAGGACTGGGCGATCCGCGACGTCGGCAACCGCCCCCACAAACTGTTCCTGCACTTCTTCGAATCGCCGACCGAAATCCTCGGCAAGGACGGCAAGGTCGTCGGACTGCGGACCGAACGCACCGAACTCGACGGCACCGGCAACGTCCGCGGCACCGGCAAGTTCAAGGAATGGGAGATCGGCGCCGTCTACCGCGCTGTCGGGTACCTGTCGCAGAACGTCTCGGACCTGCCTTTCGACGATCAAGCCGGGACCGTGCCGAACGAAGCGGGCCGGGTGCTGGACGACGAAGGCAACCACGTCGCCGCGACCTATGTCACCGGCTGGATCAAGCGTGGCCCGGTCGGACTCATCGGCCACACCAAGGGCGATGCGAACGAGACTGTGGCATGCCTGCTCGATGACAGCGAAAGCTTCACCGGCGCAACGGAACCCGAGGAAAGCTCGATCATCGAATTCCTGGAGAGCAAGTCCATTCCGTTCACGACGTGGCAGGGCTGGTACCGCCTGGACGCCCACGAACGTTCCCTCGGTGAGCCGGAGGGCCGCGAACGTATCAAGGTCGTCGAGCGCGAAGACATGCTCCGCGCCAGCGAGCCGCACAAGGCCTAGTAGCGAGCAGCCTGATCCCCCACCTGCCTCGTCCGGGCGTGAAATACGCCGCATCTTGGCTTGCCCGCTTGGCTTGTGGGGCATGCTTAGAGCTGTGTTCGACGCCCATCTTCACATCATCGACCCGCGGTTTCCGCTGGTCGGAAACAACGGCTATCTTCCGGAACACTTCACGATCGCCCAGTACCGCGAGCGGATGAGCGGTTTCGGCGTCGAAGGCGGTGCCGTCGTCAGCGGGTCGTGGCAGGAAACCGACCAGACCTACCTGGTGGCAGCTCTTGCCGAGCTCGGCGACAGCTGGGTCGGGGTGACACAACTAGACCCCGATGCGACCGACGACGACATCGTCGAACTCGATCGGGCAGGGGTACGTGCGATCCGTTTCAACCTCAAGCGCGGAGCCATCGATATCGCCGGGTTGACCCTGCAGGCCTTGCGCGCCCACGAGATTGCCGGGTGGCACGCCGAGCTCTATGTCGACGGCTCGCTACTGCCGTCGCTGGAACCCGTGTTGGCGAAGCTGCCCGCCGCAAGCGTCGATCATATGGGCATGTCCACCGACGGGCTGCCGTACCTGCTGAATCTCGTCGACCGCGGGGTCAAGGTGAAGGCAACCGGCTTCGGTCGGGTCGACATGGACATCCTCGACACGTTGCGGCAGATACATGCGGTGAGTCCCGAAGCATTGATGTTCGGGTCGGACCTACCGGGGACGCGTGCGCAACGTGCGTTCGATGCCTCGGATATCGATGTGATCGCCGACGCCGTCGGCGACGACCTTGCCGCGGTGCTCGATACCAATGCACGCCGGTTCTACCGGGTGCCACCGAAACGTGCTGTCCAGCAGAGCGAATCGTCGGTAGCACTGGGCTGAGGCGCGCATCACGTCGCGATTGCGGCTACCAACCAGATGCCGCTCGCGAGCAGCGCACCGAGCAGTTCGATCAGCATCGAAAGGCCGACCGCCTTGGTGGCGTGCCACGTCGCGGGCCACGCCTGGTCGTGACGCGAAAGCCGCTGCAGCTCGGACAGATACGTGCCGAGGATGAAGCCGATGAACAGGCCGATCACCGGGACGACGAAGAACCCGACGATGCCGAACAGCGCACCGATCACGAGGGACCGCTTCGGCACCCCGGCGTCGCGCATCTTCTTTCCTGGCCAGGTGTACTTGACTACACCCGAGATGACAAGCAGCACAGTGCAAATCGCGAAAACGGCCCAGCTGCTCACACCGCCCTCGACGATCGCCCAGACCAGGATCGCACCGAATACCAGCACAACGCCGGGCAAAATCGGGACCACGACGCCGATGAGACCGACGAGGATCACCAGGCCGACGAGGAGCTCACCCCAGCCGCTCATGCGGCTGCCGCGATCCGAGCGGCAGGTACGAGATTGATCATGGGCCAAACCCTATCCGGGCAAACCACCCATCGCGCGGTGCGCCCGCGCGGGCGAAGTCGCCAACGCTATTGACCCGCGGCCAACGGCACCCGCTCGTGCGTGAAGAACGCCGATTCGTACACTGTCGAATCGTAAGCATGTCGAATCGGAAGCTTGTCGAATCGGAAGCTTGTCGAATCGGAAGCTTGTCGAATCGAGACCCAGCTCCAACCCGGAACGAGGATGCAGAGTGACCACAGCGAAACAAGGCCCGCTAGCCGGAGTACGCGTCGTCGAATTGGCCGGCATCGGACCCGGCCCGCACGCGGCATTGCTGCTCGCCGACCTCGGTGCGGATGTGGTCAGAGTCCAGCGAGCTGGGCAACTACCCGGCGGGATGGATCGCGCACAGCTACGTAACCGGACGGTCGTCGAAGCCAATTTGAAGGACCCCGCGGGAATCGAGATCGTGCTCGACCTGCTCGACCGCGCGGACGTCCTCATCGAGGGCTTTCGGCCGGGGGTTACCGAGCGGCTCGGGCTCGGTCCCGCCGACGTGCACGCCCGTAACCCGAAGATCGTCTACGGCCGGATGACGGGCTGGGGGCAGGAGGGTCCGCTCGCGGATCGGGCGGGCCACGACATCAACTACATCTCCCTCACCGGCGTGCTGCACGCCATCGGCCGCAAGGGTGAGCGACCGGTTCCGCCGCTCAACATGGTCGGCGATTTCGGCGGCGGCTCGATGTTCCTCGTCTTCGGCATCCTGGCGGCTCTGGTCGAGCGCCAGACCTCGGGCGAAGGTCAGGTCGTCGATGCCGCGATGATCGACGGCACGCTGGCTCTCTCACACATGATCTGGGGAATGCGCGGCGTAGGCATGTGGTCCGACGAGCGTGGCGTGAACATGCTCGACACCGGAACGCCCTACTACGACACCTACGAGACCTCGGACGGCAAATACATGGCTGTCGGCGCTCTGGAACCGCAGTTCTATGCCCAATTGCTTGCGGGCCTCGAGCTCGATCCTGCCGATCTGCCCTATCAGATCGACCCCGCCGGATTCCCGAAGCTGCGTGAACTGTTCACCGCGAAGTTCAAGACGAAGACCCGTGACGAGTGGGCCGAGGTCTTCGCAGGTACCGACGCCTGCACGACGCCGGTCCTGACGTTCGAGGAAGCGAACTCGAACGCCCATATCGCGGCGCGTGGCTCTTTGATCGAGGTCGACGGCGTCGTTTCCCACCTGCCTGCGCCGCGGTTTTCTCGCACACCGAACGCTGTGCCTGCCGCGCCACCGAGGGAAGCGACCGACCCGTCGACGGTCTGGCGCTGACGACCCGGTCCGCTTCGAGAAAAATTACGCAAATCTGCCGCCGTAATTTTGCCGGTTTTGCTTTCGCTGGAAAACGGGCTCATACCAACATGCACCCACTCGAGAGATTAAGCTTCAAAGCCGAACCGGCAGTCCTTCCAGCGCGCAATAATCTCCGATATTCAACTAGGCATCCTCCAGCAAACCGGGGAGGGTGAGATAGAGCGGTAATGTGAACAGCGTGCGGCGAACCCAGCGGCTCGGCGAAGCAGGCGCACCGGCACGCGTGCCGTTCGCTCTCGCTACGTCGACCGTCATGGCGCGAACTACGGGCGGCCTCTTCGCGATGGGCGGCATTCTCGGCACCGTGCTCAGCGTCCTGATGCCCCACGACGGTCCTGGCAATCGGCTCGTCGTCGCAGTCGCAGCATTCGGCGCTGTCTGTTTCGGTCTCGGTTTGGTGGTGATCGGCGATCGGGTCCGCCCGAGCACCCACCAGATCCTGGTGGTTTTCGGGACGATCCTGATCACCGTCGCCGTCCACCAATCGACGAGCAACGCAGCCGCTCTGTCACTTGCCAGTTGCTACGTTTTCGTCGCCTGCGATTCGTCGTTCTTCTTCTCGTGGTTTCGCGCGGCCGGACAGATCCTGTTCGCCGTCGTGTGCTGTATGACGGTCCTGATGTTGCGGCCCGAACTGCCGTGGTGGTCGGGGCTGATTCCGTCCGGCGTCACCATCGCGGTCGGCTGCGTCGTCGGTGTCCTTGCCCGGCTCGCGTCAGACGCCGATATCGATTCGCTTACCGGCTTGTTGAACAGACGAGGATTCGATCGGCGTCTCCATTTGGAAATTGCGCGGGCCACTCGTACAGGTTTGCGTCCCGCTTTGATTTTGTTCGACCTAGACCGTTTCAAGGCCGTCAACGACGAATTGGGTCATCGATCCGGTGACGCCGTATTGCAACGTGTCGCCGATCAATGGCAGAAGTTACTCGGACCGACCCGGATTCTCGCCCGCTACGGCGGCGACGAATTCGCGTTGCTTGTGCCGGACATGTCGGAGCAGGGTGCAATATCGCTCGCCGACCAGATGCGTGAGGCGATCGCACTCGGCTGCTCCGCAGGCGTCACGTCGTGGCAGCCCGGCGAATCGGGTTCGTTCCTCGTCAGCCGCGCCGACGTCGGGCTCTATCGCGCAAAGCAAGCCGGTCGCAATCGAACCGTCCTGGAATCGTCACGACGACCGCCGCTCGCAGTCGAACTGGTGGAGGCGATCGCGCGCGAGACACTCGAGGTCCAGTACCAGCCCATCGTCAGCCTCGTCGACGACGGGCAAACAGTCGGCGTCGAGGCCCTCGTGCGGTGGCAGTCGCTGACGCAGCCGTCGGTTACGACCGAAGAGGTGATCCGGGTCGCCGAAGAGAACGGCCTGATCGGCAACCTCGACAAGTTCGTCCTCTACCGTGCGTGCCGGGACGCACACGACTTCCAGAATGCGGTCGCGGACCGTCGACTGATCCTCAACGTCAACGTTTCGGGCCTCGAGCTGGTCGAAAAGGACTACGTAGGAAGAGTCGACGAAGTGTTGCGTGCTACCGGTTGGCCCGCGGCGCAACTGGTGCTCGAAGTAACCGAAAGCGTCCTCGACGTCAACACGCCCACGGCAATCACCAACCTGACCGAGCTACGCACGCGCGGCATCAGGATCGCCATCGACGACTTCGGCACCGGCTACTCGTCATTGAGCAGGCTCAAAACGCTGCCGACCGATTTCCTGAAGTTGGACGGGTCGTTCATCACCCCCATTACGTCGGAAGGCGAGGCGCCGCCGCTACTCGAGGTCATCGCGTTGCTTTCGACGTCACTCGGTCTGCCCGTGATCGCCGAAGGTGTGGAGAACTCGCATCAAGCTGCCGTTCTCACGGCCCTCGGCTATTCGCTCGCCCAGGGTTTCTACTACGGTAAACCGCAGTCGGCGAGGGGTTTGATCGACAGCCTGGGGACCCCGACCTCGGTAGGTACCTGAATGTGAGGTGGGGGGGTGAGCACGGATCGCGCTAGACGACGACCGATCCGACGCTCTGCGCCGTCCACCCTGATCCTGCCGTCTCTATGTCTCGCACGGCCGGCGGACTCTACCTCTTCGGAGGCATCCTCGGCACGACGGTGACGATTCTGATGCCGAACGAGACGAGCGGCAATCGCCTGATAGTCGGCAGCGTGGGTGCATCGGCATTGATCATCGGTGCGGCGCTGCTCATCTTGGGACGACGAGTCGATCCGCGCACACATCCGGTGCTGATTCTGTCTGCGACGGTCCTGCTAACCGTCGGGATCGTCAACGCAACCAGCAGCATCGCTGCCCTGGGTTTCGCGTCGCTCTACGTCGCGATCATCTGTGATGCGGCGTTTGTCTTCTCGTGGGCGTGGGGTGCGGTCAACACCGTCTTCGCCGTCACGATGTGCATGGTCAGCCTTGCGGTCCGGCCGGATATCCCGTGGTGGACCGGGCTGGTACCCGCAGGGGTCTCACTGGCCGTTGCCTGCTGTGTAGGGGTGTTGGCTCGGATCGCGTCCGACGCAGACATCGACGCGCTGACGGGTCTTGTCAACAAGCGTGGCTTCGATCGGAGCCTCGACCTGGAAATCGCGCGGGCAGGGCGAATCGGCACGCGACCGGCGATTGCGGTGTTGAACCTCGATCATTTCAAGCTTTTCAACGACTCCCGTGGTTACGCCGACGGTGACGCAGAACTGCAGCGCATCGCCGACATCTGGCGAAAGTTGCTGGGTCCGAATCGAATTCTGGCGAGGTATGGCGGCGACGAATTCGCGCTGCTGATGCCGAACATGAGCGAGCACGGCGTGATTCTGCTCGCCGACCGGATGCGAGACGCGATCGAGGTCGGCTGCTCCGCCGGCGTCACATCGTGGCAGCAGGGCGAGTCTGCGTCCTTTATGGTCAGTCGGGCGATGGTCGGCCTGTACCGCGCGAAACTGGCCGGGCGCAATCGGTCCGTTCTCGAAACCGATCACGATCCGCAGCCGACCGCCGCGATCCTGGACGCAATCCGGTCGGACGCCGTCGACATCGCGTTGCAGCCGATCGTCGACCTCCAAGCCAGCGGCAAGGTGGTCGGCTACGAAGCGCTCGTCCGGTGGTGCGACGCCTCGTCACAGACCGTGAGTCCCGCCGAAATCGTCCATGCCGCTGAGGAAAACGGCTTGATCTCACACCTCGGCGCCTTCGTTCTCGCACGTGCCTGCGAGCAGGCGATGCGGTTGGCCAAGGCGACGCCGGGTGAGAAGCTGACGCTCAACGTCAACGCGTCCGGACTCGAGTTGATCGAGGCGGGTTTCATCGCCGGAGTGGACGAGGTGCTGAGCCGAACCGGTTGGCCCGCAGACCAACTGGTGGTCGAGGTGACGGAGACGTTCCTCGACATCGACACACCGGTCGCCATCGCCAACCTTGCTGCGCTGCGCCGACGCGGTATCAGGATCGCCATCGACGATTTCGGTACCGGGTACTCGTCACTGAGCCGTTTGATGACCCTGCCGACCGATATTCTCAAGCTCGACGCCTCGTTCGTTGCCTCGATCGCGCCCGATTCTCCGCCACCGCCTCTGCTCGAGGTGATCGCGAAACTCAGTGCAGCGCTTGGCTTGTACATCATCGCCGAAGGCGTCGAGTACACCAATCAAGCGACCGCACTTTCGACGCTCGGCTATCGATTCGCACAGGGGTATCTCTACGGACGGCCGCAGTCGGTCGAGCAGTTGCTTGCAGATCTCGCGGCGAACCACCCCATCCCCACCTGAGCCGTCATACGCACACGAGCGTTGCTTCCTGCTCGTTGCGCGGCGACAACATGTCGTAGGCGGCAGCGAGCGCGGACACCGCTAGACAGAGATCCGCATCGGTCTGCGCATACGGCAACCGGATGAACCGTTCGAAGGCGCCTTCGACGCCGAATCGGGGTCCGGCAGCGAGCAGCACCCCGAAGTTCGGTGCGGTTGCCGCAAGTGAGGTCGACACGGGCGAGGGCAGTTGCACCCAGAGCGACATGCCACCCGATCCGTTGAGCGGCCGCCAGTCGGGCAGGTGGTCGGTCAACGCGGTCAGCAGTGAATCACGTTGCCTCCGAAGCAAGTTGCGGCGCGCATCCAGTATCGCGTCGGCGTCGGCGAGGAGGTGTGCCGTTGCGAGTTGATCCATGATCGGAGTGCCGAGGTCCACGGCGGATCGGGTGCCTGCCAGGCGGGTGACGAGTGCCGGATTCGCTCGAATCCACCCGACTCGCAGTCCACCCCAGAACGATTTGGACGCCGAACCGATCGTGACGATTTCCGAACCTCGCGCGAACGATGCGACCGGCGTAGGTGGCTCGACGTCCAGATTCAGCTCGGCCATCGATTCGTCGACGACGATGGTCATTCGGGTCTCGCGTGCGATGCGGGCCAGTTCGGCCCGACCGTGATCGTCGAGACACAGGCCGGTCGGGTTGTGGAAGTCGGGCACGAAGTAGGCCATCTTGGCTGCGGTTTGCCTTGCAGCACTACGAATTCCGTCGAGATCCCAGCCACCCGAGTTGCCGTCTTCCGGGCGCAGTGCGACCGGGACAGGCCTGGCGCCCGCGTTACGGATCGCCTCGATACCGTTCGGGTAGGTCGGGTGTTCGATCAAGACGCGCTCACCGGACGAGGTGAGGGCGGCGATAAGCAGTCGCAATGCATGCTGCGCGCCGAGAGTCACCATGATCTGTTCCGGCTCGGTCGGCAGCCCACGAGCGCGATAACGCGCGGCGATGGCCTCGCGCAGCACCGCGATCCCGATCGGCTCCATACCGTGCGACGGCAGGTAGGCCGGTAGTGCCTGCAGTGCGGCGGCGTAGGCGCCTTCGACCTCGGGCGGCGCGGGCAATGCCGCGTAGCTCATGTCGATGGCAGGGCGGTCCGGTTTGGCAACGGTCGCCTGAAACATCAAGCCGTTCGGCGTCGCACCGGAGGGTAGTGCGACTGTGCTTCGACTCCCCTGCCTGCTGATGAGGTAACCGTCCTCACGCAACAGTGAATACGTGGACGTGATGGTCGTGCGACTCAGTGCCAGTGCGCTCGCGAGGTCGCGCTCGCTCGGCAATGCAACGCCGAGCGGCACCCGACCGTCGTGAATCAGCAACCGAATGTTGTCGGCAAGTGCCTGATAGGCGGGCTTCGACGACTTCCGGGAACTTGCGGAGTCGTCGTGGCGGCCCTGCCGCCATTGCCCCAGATCGCGGGTCAGCGAACTCACGCCCAACACTCTCATAGCCATGCAGTCCAGTATTTGCGACTTGGCTCTTTTTTGCAAGGCCAGATCGCCGCATTGTTTTCCTATGACATCTTTCCTGACGCTCCTGGCGATAGCGACCTTCGCGGCCATCGTCTACCACTACGCACCCGAGGGTTCCAAACACGGAATCTTCCACCTCGACCAGTTCCGACCTGCGGCTCCGCTCGCGGGCTTCTTCTACGGCGACCGCGAGCAGGATCGGCTCCAGCAGGAGTTGAACGCGATCGCGAGCCGTCGCGACGACGACGAGTGGCCCGAATACGCGACGCCCGCGACCCCTGAGGCCGCTGATGTCCAGGAGGAGCCCTCGCAGAAGTTTGCGGCGTGAAGTCCAGTTTTCAGAACTGGACTGCCTGTCGGTGGGTACGGGGATACTCGAACACATGACAGACGGTCGGGTGACGAACGGTGGATCTGCGAGTGGACATGTGCTGTTCGATACCGCGATCGGCATCTGCGGTATCGCCTGGAACGACCGCGGAGTCGTCGGTCTGCAGCTACCCGAACGCGATGTCGAAGACACCGCGATGCGCTCGGCGCGCGCGGCAGGCAACTCCGACCACACTCCGCCACAAGTCCCGCCGCCGCGTATTGCCAAAGCGATCGAAGCGATCATTGCCCATCTCGACGGCTCCCCCGACAACCTGCGTTGGATCGAACTCGACACGACCGGGGTTCCGGAGTTCAACCGCAGGGTCTACGAGGCCATCCGGGCAATCGACTCTGGTTCGACACTCACCTACGGCGCGGTCGCCGCGCTGGCCGGTGCGCCCGGGGCTGCGCAAGCCGTTGGACAAGCATTGGTGCGCAACCCTTTTCCGATAATCATTCCGTGCCACCGGGTTCTTGCCGCCGGCAACAAGGTCGGCGGGTTCACCGCATTCGGCTCTACCCAGACGAAGCGAAAGCTGCTGGCGATCGAACAGGCGCCAGGATTCGATGCTCCGACGCTCTTCTGACCGTCGACCAGACAGCGTCCGGGAACGCTGCGAGAGCGGCCGCCAAAGCCGCTTCGGCGACCTCCTGCAGCCGGGGAATTTTCCGTGTGAAAATCAGTGCATCGGGCGACAACTGCGGTAGCGAGTGCATCTCCGCATTGTTACCGGTAACAAACGGCCGAGCAACATTCGTTGTATCCGCCTAGAGACACCCCTGTTGCAAGCCGTGATACTTGTCTTCGACATCAGGTCGGTGTGCGACGACGGCGTCGAACATGCAGTTCTGCCCGACCCGATTTTCGAAAGGGCTACAACGTGGTTGCCAGTCGAAGGAAAGACGCGTCTCGCGTCCGCAAGGTTGCTCAGGTCAGGTCCGAGCAGACGCACGTTCGTAACGAGTTCACCGATCGGAGCCTGCAGTCCCGCGGACTGGACCTCGGCATTCGACTGACCGTCCGACCACTCATCGCGGCCTGGGCGTTGGCGCCAAATCTTCCGTGGCCGTACAAAGCCTTGGACCAGATCGGCCGGTTGCTGCCTTCGGCACCCGGCACCACCAGACGAGGTGTTTTCCTACCGAACTGCAAGGCGGAAATTGCGACGCCGGAGCGCGTCGACAGTGACCGCTACGTCGTCTACATGCACGGTGGCGCGTTTCTCGTCGGTGGGCGACATTTGCACTCGCAGCTGATCTCGAGGCTGGCACGCGACCTGTCGGCCGAAGTACTCCAAGTCGACTACCGAATGATGCCCGACTATTCGATCGACGACGGTGTCGCCGATTGCCTCGACGCGTATCGCTACGCACTTGCCAGTGGCGTTCCCGCGGAACAGATTGTGTTTGCAGGCGATTCGGCGGGTGCCTACCTCGTCTTCATGACTGCGATCGTCGCGCGTGAGCAAGGCCTTCCGGTGCCAGGTGCAATCGTATCGATCTCACCGCCGACCGAATTCGAGCTCGAATCCAAGCTTCGAGCCGCGCACAACGACGCCATGTTCACGAAGTCGTTCGCTCGTGAATTTATGAAGATGGTCGCGAGTCGAACTGTGCCGCGCTCCTTGGTCGGCTCCGACTGCACCGGACTCCCGCCGTCTTTGATCCAAGTCAGCGACGCCGAGCTGCTGTACCCGGACGCCGAGCGTTTCGCAGTCGAACTCGGCCGGGCAGGCGTTTCCTGCGAACTACAGGTGTGGCACGGGCAGATTCACGTGTTTCAAGCGGCTGCAAGCATCGTTCCCGAAGCTGCTGCGGCGCTCGACGAGGTTGTCGGATTCGTCGAACGCACGCTGGTGGCCAATTCAGCCGCTCGCTCGGCGTAAACGATCTCAAGTCAGCGCGTGTTTGAGCGCACGAGCGAGCGCATCTCGATCGGGCGCGTCGAGTTTGATGCAGGCCCGGTAGATGTGCCCCTCGACCGTCCGAACCGAAACCGCGAGCTTGTCGGCAATCTCCTTGTTGGACAAGCCGAGTGCGACGAGAGCAGCGATATCACGCTCCCGCGACGTCAGCGGTAGCGGATTCGACGCGTCGATGATCGCGGGTGATCTGGCGTCGTCGCACTCTTTGGCAAGACGTGCGGCAGTCGCTGCCGACGACACCTGGCCGCGCCGATTCTTGTTGCGCTCGTAGGCAATCGACGATTGAGCTGCCGCGTCTGCCGCTAACAGGATTGCCCCCATCCGTTCCCACAGCGCCGACGCGACGATCAACCCGGAACCGTCGTCAGCGGCGAACGCCGCCGCGTGCGCGGCCTGCATACGCATCGGCTCGACATCGACCGAATCCGTCAATTCGGCCAATCGTGTTGCGACGCTTCGATCTCCGAATCGCGCCGCCGCGAACAGCGCGTTGGCCTCGACGGTCCAGCGGCCGGATTGTGCTGCGATGGAGGCAGATTTGTGTGCGTGCGAGACTGCGGCCGACGACTGCCCCTGCGCGGCCGCAAGCCAGCCACGTGCAATTTCCAGTTCCGTTTCCAGAAGCTGCCCAGCGCCGCCGATCAACTTCTCCGCGCGCGCGAGTGCTTGCGTCGCCACCTCGACCTTGCCGAGCAACGCCGCCGTCTGGCACAGGTTGGTCGCCGCGAAGAATTCCCACGACTGCCCGACGCCCTGCAGTGCCGCGATCGCCTGCTCGAACTCACGACGAGCAGACTCGAGCCGTCCCGTCGCAAGGTAGACCTGGCCGAGCAGCACACCGGCTTTGGCACGGGCTGGTTGCTGACCTACCGCGTAGCCGACATACCGGTTGGCAGCGACCTCGGCAGCCTCGAGATCGCCATGAATCACGAGTGCGGGGACTTCGAGTAAACCGAGATTGAAACGCAGCAGACCGGACTTCGATTGCGAGGCAGCGCGGAGACCGCGCTGGACCAGGTCGAGCGTCTGCTCGATTCGACCGGACTGCAGATGAATACTCGCGGCGATGAAGGCCGCCCAGCCCTGCGACGCAGGACCTGTGAGGTCGGAGTCAAGCACCTCGTGTGCCGTTCGAAGTGATGCCCCGACGTCGTTGTCGACCATCGCCTGCCACATGTCGACGAACACCACGATCGGCCGCGCCGTCAGTCGGGAACGGACGCCGCGCAACACCGCATCGGCCGAAACACGGTCCCCCAGCATCCAATACAGGTTGGCAGCGCGGGTGGTCGACCAGATCGCGAGCTGGATTTCGTCGAGACCATCGGGGTCGAGCTCGGCGAGAACCGCTTCGGCTTCGCGCCCTTTGCCCTGCCAGGACAGCGACTGCGTAAGTGCAAGAGCAGCTTTGAATCCGCCGCCGAGTGCGACCGCCCGGCGTGCAAGTCGCTCTCCGAGCTCCAGATTGCCCAATGTCATTGCGTCGCCACTGGAATCGACCATCGACTCGACGTCGGGTTCACGGTCGCTGTCGAGTGCGAGGGCAACAAGCGCGATTCGGTCGCTGACGTGGGTCGGTCTGCTCGCAGACAGCGCGCCGACGAGTTCACCTCTGATCCGTCGCGCCTTCAGCGTCCCGGTGCGTGCACGAATCACCTCGGCGTAGATCGGATGTGACAGGGCGACAGTGTCCTTGTCCGCGTTGCTCAGCGACTTCGTCAGGCCTGCGGCGGCAGCTGCATCGACCGCACCGGGTTCACGCAACGACCGCAATACGTCCGCGTCGAGATTTCCGCCGAACGCCAACAGTTCGACGACCTTCAGCGATTCCTCGGGCAAGCCCGCCAGCCGCGCCTCGACGAGCGTCGACAGTTGTGGATTGATCACCGTCGGCCCCCGGAGTTGCCACACGCCGGCTACACGTCGCAGATTGCCCGCTTCGATCGCGCCTTCGACGAGGTGTCGCAGAAACAACGGATTGCCTTGCGACGTCTGCAGCAGCCGGTCGGCGCTGACGTCCTCGAGAGGTCCTTGCAGAACGGTTTCGACGACGTCGACAATCTCGTCGCGACTGAACGGGCTCAGATCGACCCGGGTGAGCAGGCCGTCGCGCCACAGCGCACTGATCGCGTCCGGCACATCGGACTCGATTCGGACGGTGACGACAAAGTGTGCGGCCCGCTCCATCGCCAACTGATGAACAACGGTGGCCGAGAGTCGGTCCAGCAGGTGCGCGTCGTCGACACCGACAACAACGTTGGGGTCGCCGAGCAGCAGGTGCTCGCGGACGGTCCGCAGTATCGCGTGGGGTTCCCGCCGGTCGGACACCTCGACGAGGTGAGCGAAAGCGCCGAGCGGAATACCTTTCGCGGTCTCGGTTCCCGCAACCCAGCGCGTTGTGCCGCGGAGTTGTTTCACCGTATGCCGAGCGAGCGTCGTCTTGCCGAGCCCGGACCCGCCCGTGAGTACGACACCGCGCGGACCGCCTCGGCTGCGCAACGCGGCCGACAGGGTGGTCAGGTGGCTTTGCCGTGCAACGGTGGGCCACGGCGACAACATGAACGAATTCTAGGGCGCTCCGCGCCTTGTGAGTCTTTTTGGTGGGCGGGCCCACCGAAAGACTCACGAGCGGCGGAGCCGCCTATGCCAAAATATCGCGGCGCACGATCGTCTGATCGCGACCGGGGCCGACGCCGACGCACGAGATGTGCGCTCCCGCCAGATCTTCCAGGCGCAGCACGTAATCCTGTGCATTTTTCGGCAGGTCTGCGAACGTGCGCGCGCCCGAGATGTCTTCCCACCAGCCGGGCATTTCCTCGTAGATCGGCTTCGCATGGTGGAAACCGGTCTGCGTCATCGGCATATCGTCGAAGCGTTCGCCGTCGACCTCGTAGGCAACGCAGATCGGCACGGTGTCCAGGCTCGACAGCACGTCGAGCTTTGTCAGGAAGTAGTCGGTGATGCCGTTGACCCGCGTCGCGTAACGAGCGATGACAGCGTCGAACCAGCCGCAGCGCCGTGCCCGACCGGTGGTCACGCCCACTTCGCCGCCCTGTTTCGCCAGGTAAACACCGTATTCGTCGAACAGCTCCGTCGGGAACGGACCCGACCCGACTCGGGTTGTGTAGGCCTTGAGAATGCCGAGAACGGTGGTGATCCGGTTGGGTCCGATACCCGAACCGACGGCAGCGCCGCCGGCTGTCGGGTTGGACGACGTCACGTACGGGTAGGTGCCGTGATCGACGTCGAGCAGTGTGCCCTGCGAACCTTCGAGCAACACCGTCTCGCCGCGCTCGAGTGCATCGTTGAGCAGCAGGCGCGTGTCGCTGATGCGGTGCTTGAAGCCTTCGGCCTGCTGGAGCACCTCGTCGACGACCTGCTGTGCGTCGAGCGAGCGGCGGTTGTAGATCTTGACGAGCACCTGGTTCTTGAATTCCAGTGCAGCCTCGACCTTTTGGGTGAGGATCTTCTCGTCGAGCACGTCGGCGGCGCGAACCCCGACCCGAGCGAACTTGTCCTGGTAACACGGGCCGATGCCACGACCGGTAGTACCGATCTTGTTGTTGCCGAGGAAGCGCTCGGTGACCTTATCGATGGCCACGTGGTACGGCATGATCAGATGCGCGTCGGCCGACAGCAGGAGCTTGTCGGTATCGACGTCGCGGGCTTCGAGACCGGCGAGCTCGTCGAGCAATACACCCGGGTCGACGACGACGCCGTTGCCGATCACGTTCGAAACACCCGGCGTCAGAATGCCCGAAGGAATCAGGTGCAGCGCGAAGTTGTCGCCGTTGGGAAGCACAACAGTGTGGCCTGCGTTGTTGCCACCCTGATACCGAACTACCCACTGGACGCTGCCACCGAGCAGATCCGTAGCTTTGCCTTTGCCCTCGTCGCCCCATTGGGCGCCGATCAGCACTATTGCCGGCATTGAGTTTCTCCTACGGTCGTTGCGCAGCGTCGCGAAGGCTGGCTGCAGCGTCCTGCCGTCCCTGCGGCAGTGGCCGGGAGCACAGTCTAGTCGAGAGGGTGCGGTCCACCCCAACCATGCTCTGCGCAATCAGCGTGCGGCTATCGTGGCAGTCTCGCACCGCGTCATATTCCCGCGCCCGACACGAGGAGCATTGCGTGCACATCTTCGTCCTGCGCTGTGGCGACGGGCCGGTGCCTCTTGCACTGGCGTCCCACACTGCGACGACGGTGCCGCCGATCCCGACTGCCGGTGACCTCGAAGATCTGCTGCACGCGATCGACGACGAGAAGCAGCCCCGATTGATCGTCCTCGGCGACGATTCGGCGCTCGCGGCGGTCCTGACTGTGCTGATGCGAACCGAAAGACTGCAGGTCGAAGTCGGTTACGTCCCGTGCGACCCGTCACCGTCCGCGCGGATCTACTCGACCGGCACGGGTGCGCAGGCAGCGAACAATGCCCTCAACGGCTCTGCGGTCGAAATGCCGCTGATCCGCGACGACCTCGGCATCGTCCTCGTCGGTGGCGCCACGATCACCGGCCCGCCAGGGGAAAGACTCGAGGGCGAGGCATACGTCGACGACACCAAACTCTTCACCGGTTCGATCGAGTCGATTGCACTGGAGCCGACTGCCGCCATGCCGGGGTTGCGCGCACACGTCCGGCGCCGCACCGTCCTCACTCGACGCCGGTGGGTGGCGGGGCGAGCGATGCAACTCGGCGCCCGTACCGCGGTGCTCGTTCGTGACGGGGTCCCGAGTGCGCACAGCCAGACCAGGTCGGCCTTCTACCGGCACCACGAGCCCTGGCTGCTGGTGCGCTGATGACGTATCCGTCACGCATACGCTCCAACGCCGTCCGGCCGAGCCCGGTGTTCCTTGCTGTCATCGCGCTCGCGGCGGTAGGTGGCGCCATCGCGTGGTCGGCTGACGTCGACAGCATCCTCGCCCACGTCGGCGTGATCATCTTCGTGGTCTTCGGCTGGATCGTGTCGCTGTGTCTGCACGAGTTCGCACACGCCTACACAGCGTGGCGTGCCGGTGATCGCGAGGTCGAGGTCCGCGGCTATCTGACGCTCAACCCGCTCAAGTACAGCCATCCGTTGCTGTCCATCGGATTACCCGTTCTGTTCATCGCGATGGGCGGCATCGGATTGCCCGGCGGTGCGGTCTACGTACGGTCTGGCATGTTCGGCCCAGCGGTGCAGCGCCGGATCAGTCTCGCGGGGCCCGCGGTGAATGCGGCGTGCGCGGTTGTTCTGCTGACGATCGTCAAGATGTTCGGCAGTTCCACCGAAAACGAAGCATTCTGGTTCGGCGCGAGTTTCCTTGCGTTCCTGCAGATCACCGCAACGGTGTTGAACATGCTGCCGATACCCGGCCTCGACGGTTACGGCGCGCTGGAGCCGTCGCTGAGTCCGAAGACTCGCCACACGTTGGAGCAGTACAAGTCACTCGGCCTGCTTGCGGTGTTGGCGCTGCTGTTCGTCCCGCAGCTCAACGCGGCGTTCTTCGACAGCATCTACTGGCTGTTCGAACTGTCGGGGATACCGTCGTGGTGGTCAGGCAATGGCGCCTTCCTCACCCAGTTCTGGCGTGGGCTCTGACCCCGCCTTCTCTCCCAGCAGTATTTCGACCGCACGTTCGGCCACGGCCGCAATAGTTTTCGATGGATTTCGGCCTATCGCGTACGGGATGATCGAACCGTCCATGACGTACAAGCCCGTGTGGCCGAACACTTTGCCTGCATGGTCGACAACACCCTTATCCGGCGACGACGCCATATTGCAACCGCCGAGCGGGTGCGGGGTGATCAGTCCGCGAAAAAGCTTCCAGAACAACGACGGCCATGTGGTTCCACCGGTCTTCGCCGTCAATTCTCGATGCTTCGTGCGCATCGCCTCGATGGTCTGGAACGAATCCGCGGGATCCCATTTCATCTTCAGCGCCGGCGATCGGCGCCGCCACCACGATCGGCGAATGTAGAGCTCACCGTTGGACGCGTCGATGGCCTGGCCGAACCACGGCATAAAAGACACTGCGGCACCACGATTGTGAAGCCACTTCTTGAATCCGCGCGACTGCGCGTCGGTCTTGAAAAACACATCGGCCAGATTGGGTATGCCGCCGTCTTCGACGAAGAACCGCGCATTGTCGGTCTTTCCGTCGAGGTAGTCGATCGCGGCTGTGATCACCGGTCCCCTTGTCGGTTCGACGGGTCGGTTGCGGTAGCGCGCGATGGTGAGGAAGTCGCCGTTGGAACTCCAACCCTTGCCGAGGGCTGTAGGCAGGTCGAGCAGCGTCTTCTCGACATCCCTCGACCACATGAGGATCTCGGTCGAACCGATCGAGCCCGCGGCAAGAATCACGTTGTGGGCCAACACGGTTTCGTTTGTCGGCACCGACGTTCGGAAGTCCCGGTAGTGCACAACCCAGTCGTCTCCTGCTTTCGAGAGGTGACTCACTTGGCACAGCGGACGAATTTCGGCATAACACTCACGCGCGCGGGCCAGGTAGTTCACATCGAGCGTGTGCTTAGCGCCTACCGCGCAACCGATGTCGCAGTTGCCGCAATGGATGCACGCCTTCTGTCCGTTCTCGTCCGTCGAGCCATCCGGGGAAAAGTTGACGGCCAACGGGAGCTTGCGAAAATTGGCGGCCGGGTCGAGTTTCGTGATCGCATCGTGCATCAGGTGGTAGCGCACGGAGAGTTGATTGTCGGGAACTACTTCCGCGGGCATCATCGCTGCGACTTTTTCGTAGTACGACGTCAATCCGTCCCTGGTGATCTCGGGCGGCCAGTTCTTCAGGAACGCCTCCTCGCCGGCATCGACGGACACGTTGGCGTAGATGAGCGAACCGCCGCCGACCGCGGCTCCACAGACCACCGTCATGTCGCCGTCCATTCGGCGCACTTCGATCCACCCGTTCCAGCGCTGCGGATTTCGGTTGCTGTAGAACCAGTTTCGTCCGGATTGGCTCGGATAGTCCTTGACCTTCCACTCCCGGCCACGTTCGAGAACGAGGACCCCCTTTCCCGCCTCTGCCAGCCTGCACGCCGCAACGGCACCACCGAATCCACTACCGACAACGACGAAGTCGAGTGGCTCTCTTTTCATGCCCGCCTCCGCAACAGATAGGTCGATACCAAGCCCGTGGTGAAAAAAGTCAGAAATCGCAGCACATTCCAGGCGCGAGCATGCCAGCGCGCGCTGGTACCGCGCATCGTCGCGAGCATCGCCAACACGCCGGGCAGGTTCAGGCGCACAATCCCGGCGCCCACGATGGTGCCGCTGCTGTCCTGTCCTTCGTGGACGGTCGTGTACAACGTTGTCGTCGCCGGCCACAACCGCCAAATAGCCTCGACCCGTATCTGTTTCACGCCGACGATCCAGTGCGGACGGCCGTCGACGGTGACCGGCAGCTCGTAGATCATGTGCGTCGTCCTGGCGTGCTCGGTCGGTGTGAACAAACCGAACGTGCCGCGTATACGGGAGCCGCACTGCTCGCCCCACCTGGGCACATCGACGTCGGCACGCAAGCCGCCACGATGATTCGGATCGTCGAGAAATGCTGAGAGGTCGGGGATCTCGATCGTCGCGTCGACGACGAATCCCACCGAGTTCGGGTTCTGGTAACCCGCACGCGGATCGGTTGTCCCGAGCGTCAACTGCCCAGTCATGACTTCGCGAAAGGTGACTCCGCTCATCGGTCAGCCCTCGCGAGGTAGGCCAGTTTGTAGAACCAGTAGGCGACGGCTGCCCAGACGATCAGTCGAACCGCAAGTGCTACAGCACCTTCGACGTCACGATGCGCCAATACCGTCGATACGACGGTAGCTCCGAAAGCGATCACACCGGCTGCTCGAACCCCGGTGAACCACTCTGTTATTAGAAGTACTGCAGCGGTTGCCAGGCAAAGGTAGACCAGGGCGAAGAACCATCCGGTGGGCAGCACATGCTGCGTTGCGGCAGTGCTACCAAGTTCGCGAGCCAGTCCGGCTCCGAGCAGGATCGACGCTCCTGCCAGTAGCCCCAGATTGCTGAAGATGATCACGCGCGGCATGGTCAGTCCTCGCCCAACTCGTCGATGATCATCGGAAAGACTTCGGTCGCAGCATTTTTACCGAGGAAGACATCGAGATGTCCGTAGCCTGGTAACACCTGGAAGCTGTGCCGACCAGGCTCGTGGGCGTCGAAGAATTCGAAGGTCTTCGCCATCCCCGACGGGAGAAAGGTTGCATTCCGTTCGCCTGTCACAAAGGCGAACCGCGCGTCGGTCTGCGGTGGTTTCGAGGTGAACGTTGCGGGCAGGACGTCTCGATGCCGATCCGACGACACCAGTTCGCCCGCCTTGATCGACTCTTGAATCTGCAGGAAGAACGACATCGGTGCCTGCGCCACTTCACCTTTGAGCCACTCGTGAGTTGCGTCCGTCAGGTTCTCGTGCCGCCAGAGTGTCGGAAATCCGGTGCCGTACATGAAGCTCGACATCTTGCACACCGAGTTGTTGCACTCGTGATGGACCGCACGCATCGCAAAGTTCAGTAGCTTCGGCACCGCACCCGGTGGGTGCAAACCCCACTGCGCGTTGAGTTCTGTGACGAACGGGCGAAGGGCCGCCATCGCCAACGGCATCTTCAACCACATCAACTTCGGCACATGCGGATGCAGGGCAACGGAATTGCTGACGACCGTCGACACCTGAGGCAGCAGACCGGAGACGATCGAAATCATAAAACTGGTCGATCCCTGGCAGTGCACGATCGCTTTGATCCTGTCCCGCTTCGTCACGGCGCAGATCGTGGCGACGGCAGCGGGGTGGTCGTATACGGCGGCGTCGTCGAGTGTGAAATCCGTCGCAGGTAGATCGATGCTCGCTCGCCAGTCGAGAAGCCAGACGTCGTAGCCTTCGTCGGACAGCATTCGAGGCAACGTTCGCGGCAGTGGCGGGCTGAAGATCCCTGCCCGCACACTCGTTCCAGCAATCATCAGCACAGGCCCGAGCTCGTTGACCCCCGACCTCAGCTGCAAGCGGTGAAGCATCAACCGCCGTCCATCGAGAGCGTCGAAACCGATCGTCTCGAACGCCCCATTCAGAACATCTGTCACAACGCCTCCGGCCATCGATCGGCCCCCGACTACTCGGTTTAGATTGTGATCGCTCAGGCGCAGAGGAACATGAGTAATCGACTACCTGTTCTCAGCACTCACCGCTGCGGCCAACGCGGCGCGGTCGACGACCTCCAGTTTGGTGCACGCTCGGTAGATGTGACCCTCGACGGTCCGAACGGATACGACGAGGCGGTCGGCGATGTCGCGGTTGGAGAGTCCGTCGGCGATCATCTTCGCCACTTCGCGTTCACGGTTCGTCAGCGGGAGCGAGCGGGCGGATACCAAAAGCGCAGGCGTAAGCGCATGCCCGCACAGCGCGGAAAGCCTTTGTGCAGCTGCGGCCGCGGACAACTCGTCCGAACGCTGCCCGGCGGTCGCGTACTCGGCCGACGCGAGCGCGGCAAGGTCTGCCGCGATGAGCAGCAGTCCCATCCGCTCGAATTCGGCACTCACCGAGAGCAATTCGCGGCCACCGGCTTCGAGCAGAGCGGCACCGAGTTTGCCTGCCGCTGTGGCGAACTCACCCGGCACCGCGCCTGCCGCCGTCACGAGGTCCGCGGCGATGGTGCGGTCGCCGAATTGTGCTGCTGTCGTCAGCATTCGGCACAGCACAGCCGTCTGACCGCCGTTCCTCGCAACATCAGCGGCTTGGCGGGCCAGGCTCCGCGCGGTGGGGCTGTCCCCATCGGAAGCGGCGACCCATGCCCGCGCAAGCAGCAACTCCGGCTCGAAGATCGCGACGTTGTCGCCGAAGAGCCGCTCGGCTCGCGCCAAAGCGTCGTGCGCCTCGTCGCGGCGCCCCAGAGCGGCCGCGGCCTGCGCCAAATGCGTCGCCGACAGCATCGCCCACGAGTACCCGGTGCCTTCGAGACCTGCTGCGGACGACTTGAATTCGGCACACGCGGCAGGCAGGTCGCCGCGTGCGAACAGCACCTGTCCTAGCAGTACGCCGCCGATCGACCGACCCGGCTGCTGCTGTTCCGCGAAGTCGACGTAGTGCTTGGCGAGACGATGCGCGTCGTCGAGGCGACCGGTCATGATCAGCGCGAAAGTTTGGCCGAGCCCACAGGTGAATCGAACGTTGCCACTTTCGGCGAGGGTCGCAGCTTCGAGTCCAGGCTCGGCCAGCGCCTCCACTTCGTCGAATCTTCCGAGAAAGGCGAGGCTGACCGCACCGGACGAGCCTGCCCACGCCCGAGCGAGTGGCGTGCTTGCGGGCGAATCCATCAGCCGCGCAACGACGTCGACCGCCTCGGACAAACGCGATTCGTAGAACATGAAGGTCGCGTCGAGCGCGTCGAGCAAGTTGTCGACCATCTTCTCGGTCGCTCGCCCCTTCATCAGCTCCAGCAGGGCGCGTCCCTGCGCAGGCCGACCGAGCATCCAGTAGAAGTTCGCCGCGCGCGGCAGACCCCAGACCAACATCTCCATCTCGCTGAGCGCAGCCGGATCATATTGGCCGAGTTCGGCTTCCACCTCCTCGCCGCGGCCGAGCCAGGCCAGGGCGAAGCCGAGATAGACCGACGCGTAGAAACCTCCACCACCTGCTTTGGCGCCGTTGGCGAGTCGTTCGCCGAGCGTGATCGCACCCATCCGCAAAGCGTCGCGAGCGGCGTCCACCAGCAGTTCGGGGTTGGGCGGGATGTCGCTGTCGAGCGCTAGGGCCGCCAGGCGGATCTTGTCGATGATGTGAGTCGGCTTGGTCACCGACATCCGCCGAACGAGTTCGCTACGAATCCGGCGAGCAGTGAGGCTTGCGGTTTGACTGCTCAGGACCTCGCCGTACAGCGGATGTCCAAGGCGCGCAACAAGTCCTGCTTCCCCACTCGTGACACGAACGAGGCCGTCACGTTCGGCAGCTTCGACGGCGTCGGCCGAGCTGAGGTCGGTGAGCACGTCGAGGTCGAGCGGTTCGGAGAAGGAAAGCAGCTCGAGCACTCGGCGTTCGGTGTCCGAGAGGCTGTTGATTCTGCTCTCCACCAACGTGTTCAAGTGCGGCGTGATGGCAGCTTCACCCCGCAACTGCCACACTCCGGCGACTTCACGCAGCGAGCCTGCGTCGAGCGCCCCCTCTATGAGGTGGCGGAGAAACAGCGGGTTGCCCTCCGACACACGGAAGATGCGGTCCGCGCTAGGGGCTTCGAGGGGTCCGCCGAGCACGGTTTCGGACAGGTCGATGGTTTGCTCGCGGGTGAAGGACGACAGCTCGATTCGGTGCAGCCATTCGTCTTTCCACAGTGCTGTGATGGCGTCAGGGGCCGGCTCGTTGTCGCGAATTGTCACGACAAGCCGCGCACTTCCGCCCATCGCCAACTGGTGGACGAGTGTCGCCGAGAAGTTGTCGAGCAGGTGCGCGTCGTCGACTCCGATGATCATTCCGGCCATACCGGCGACGATGTCGCGACGAGCGGACCGCAGGACCGTCGCGGGCTCGATCGGACTGGTCACCGAAATCAGGTGTGCAAAGGCACCAAGTGGGACTCGACGCGCAGTCTCGGTTCCGACAACCCACTTGAACGGCACACCGGCATCACGGACAGCGTCCTTGGCGAGTGTCGTTTTGCCGACGCCGGCGCCGCCGGTGAGGACGACACCGTTCGCGCCGCTGCTGGGGAGCAGCGAGGAGCCAATGGCGTCGAGGTGCGTCGCCCTACCGAGGGTCGGCCAAGCAGTTCCCATACGGAGATCCTATTGGCCGAGGGGTGCGATTGTCGCTGCGCGTCAATGCAAGTATGCGAAGCCCGGCGCGATCTGTTCGGAATTCGAGCGCCCGCCTGTCAACTCGACCATCGCTGCTACGACGCCACCTCGGCCTATGGTCACCGATGCCGCGCACGTCGTGTCCGACGCCACCGTCGCTGCCGGTACGACCATCCTGGCAACGCCACCGGTCAACGACTCGAGGTTGAACCAGACCACCGCGAACAAGCCGAGGTCGAGCGGAGATCGGCCGCCGACCTCCTGGTCGAGGGTGAATCTGACGTTCTCCAGATCCGGCGTCGCCCTGTCGGCTCGCGCGTACAGGTCTGGCCCGACAGTGTGGGAATGCTGGACGCTGGCGCGGTGTGGCTGGATTTGAAAGGCACAGGACCCGTCGCGGTCGGCCGTCATGGGCGCTACACCGAGGTCGAGTATTCGGCGCGCCGCATCGACCGCTTTCGCCTGAAGCAGCCCGCCCCGTCTGCGCAGTTCGGTCTCCGCGGCCACGAGCCGGACCCGGTCGAACATGTCCAGTGTCGGCGAGAACATCGTCCCCCTTCGTCGAACGTCCCCCAGCCTGGAAAGTTATTGACTGCGGCCCCCCTCGTGGCCGCAGTCCCCTAGGACGCTAGGTGCGAGGGGCTACCTGGCGCCTGAGTAGTGGACTACCTGTCTTCGCCCACTGGGGAGGCGGCTCCGCCGCTCGTGCGTCTTTTTGGTGGTTGGGACCTCCTAAAAGACTCACGAGTCGAAGGATGTTTTTGCTGGACAGAGGGTATTTTTGGGTACATAATAGAACACATGTTCGACACCTTCAGCTTGACTCGCGCACCGGACGGCTCACCCCGCCCGGCGGAGTCGACTGCCGAACACATCAACCTCCTTGCACTGCATCAACAGGAAGAAAATGCCGCCGCTGCCCGCAAATGCCACGCGGCCACAGACTCCTGGCACATGCGAATGGCCGACGAGATGGCTCTTGGAGCCGAAGGCAGCGCCATCACCGGCACCCACTCCATCTACGCGGAGATCGCACTCGTCACAGGCACCTCGCACCGCGCCGCACAAACACTTGTCGAGGTTGGCACTGCGCTCGACACCCGACTCCCCCTACTCGACTACACGTTCCGAGCCGGCGACATCGGCTACGCCAAAGTCCGCACCATCTGCCAAACACTCACCGATGCAAGCCTTGCCACCCTCGGCAAGATCGAAGGCGACGTCGTCGCTGCGGCCCGCCACCTCACCCCGCAGCCGCTACGAAAAGAAATCTGGCGGCTATGGATTGCCGCCAATCCCAAAGAGGCGGGCGCCGTGCAGGACGCGAAGAAGGTCGCAGACCGCACCGTCTACATCCGTGCGGGCGAACCCGGCCTCGCCTCACTGAGCGCGTGCATCACCGACATCGAAGGCGCTCAGGCCCAGCTACTCATCGACGAAATTGCCAACTCGGTCTGTTCCGCCGACCCTCGATCGTTGCCGAACCGACGCGCCGACGCACTGATGGCTTTGCTGCACGGCGACCGAATCCTGAAGTGCCAGTGCGATGCCGAGGCCTGCCCGACGCAAGACGTGGACGTTCCGGCCCGACGCACCCACCTCACCCAGATCCTGATCGACATCGAGACGCTGCTCGGACTCACCAATAAACCTGCGCGCCTCTCCGATGGCACACCGCTCCACCCCGACCTTGCGCGAGCACTTGCCGAAGACTCCACCTGGCAAGCGATCCTGACCGAAATGCGGTCACTCGCCGAGACGCAGGGGCGTATCCCAGACGACACCACCAACGACCCGGCAGCGGGCAACGCTCCAGCCCCGGATCGTTTCACCTGCACGCACTACCTCGGCAGTGGACGCAAGCGCCGACCCGCGAGCCCCGCTGTCAGGGCACCGATCTGCCTTGCGCCAACTCCAATTCACAGCAACGGCAGGGTAATCGACGAAATCCTCGACGCCATCGCCTGCGATGCCTACCTACACCCTCGGAACCACGACACCGGGCAAAGCCGCAACCCGACCCCGCCGCCAAGCGCGCTGACGTATCGGCCGCGCGCCGATGTCGCCGCCCTCGTGCGCGCCGCCTACCCAACCTGCGTCTTCCCCAATTGCTCAGTGCCGTCGAAGAATTGCGAGCTCGATCACCGAATCCCGTTCGATCACAACAACCCTCGCAACGGCGGTTGGACCATATTCGAAAATCTGCAACCTTTGTGCAAGAAGCATCATGACATCAAGACCCGGCGCCATTGGAAGTGTCGGCGCCTTCCGAACGGCGCGATCGAGTGGACCAGCCCTACTCGCCTGCGTACGGTCACGCTGCCCGCCGCCGGACGCGTCGCCGAACTCCCAGCAGCCACCACAACCGATGCACACCACGGCCCACCCACCCCGACCGCGCCGCCGAGCTACGCCGACCCCGTCACCGCCGACGATCGCGAGGAGTACCTGTGCCAAACGACCTGGTGGGAACGCCATATGGGCGGCGCCGAACCCCCGACACCGGTAGGCCTCGCTACGAGCAAGAGTGCGCAGCAACAGAACGACACCGAGTACCTCCACCAGCGATATCGCGACCACCTCGCTATCGCCGCCGAACGAGAACGAACGCGACCACTTCCGTTCTAACTTCATGTCACACCTCGTAACTTATATCTACTAGTTAAGAATTACCCTCTACTTGTATTGACAAGTGCTAGGGATGGCCCTCACACTTGGTCCATGGCAAACGAAACGAAATACGACGTCGTGGTCGTCGGTGCCGGGATCGTCGGACTCGCACACGCGTACCACGCTTACAACCGTGGCCTGCGCGTCGCTGTTGTCGACCATGCCGACGGGGTGACGGGCGCATCGGTGCAGAACTTCGGCCACGCGTGCATCACAGCGCAATCCGGTACGGCCCTGCGCTACGGAACAGCGGGCCGCCAACACTGGCTCGACCTCTCCCGCAAGGCGGGCTTCTGGTCAGCAGCGGTCGGCACCCTGTGCGTCGCCCGGCACGACGACGAGCTTGCGCTGATCAACGAGTTCGCCGCCGAACGCGGATCGAGCGACGTTCGACTGCTCGACCGAACTCAGATTCTCGACCGACTGCCGATCCGGCCCGACGGCGTCACCGGCGGCATGTACCTGCCGAACGATCTTCAGGTCGACCCTAGAACTGCGGCGCCGTCGATCGCACGATGGCTGGAGGCATCCGGTGTCGACTTCCACTGGCGAACCGCAGCAACACATTTCGACACCGGCGTTGTCCACACGACGCGAGGCGACCTCCACACGGAGACAACGTTCGTCACCGTCAACTACGACATCGACCGCCTCTTCCCCGAATTCGCCGACCGCGACGAACTGCAGCGCTGCCGACTACACATGCTGCGCGCACACGCTCCGCTCGCCTTCACCCTGCCGACCCCGCTCTTCACGGGCTGGTCCCTGGTTCGGTACTCCGGATTCGACCACCTCGCATCCAAAGGCGCTGTCCTGCAACGTCTACGCGCCGACTACCCCGACTACCCCGACTACGTGGACATCGACCTGCACCAGATGTACACACCGCAACCGGACGGTTCGATCCTGGTCGGCGACACCCACGCGAAAGACATTTCGACGTCGCCGTTCCAGTCGGAGAAGGGTTTTGCGGTCTTGATCGACGAAGCCGAGAAGCTGTTCGGCGTCCCGCTCACCGTCACGGAACGTTGGCAAGGCGTCTATTCGTCCGCTCCCGACAAGGAATTCCTGATCGAGGAACCGATCGACGGCGTTCACGTCGTGACCGTCACGACGGGAATCGGCATGACGACCTCGATGGGCCTCGCCCTCGAAAGTGTCGAAAACGCACTGACAAACAACAACATTCGTATCCCAGCCTGACCATTTCGTACACAAGGAGAATCATGAGCCCCACCGAACAAGCCAAAACAACCCTCGTCGTCTTCGACATGGCAGGCACAACCGTCGAAGACACGGGCCTCGTCCAGCAGTCGTTCCTCGCGGCCGACGAGTACGCGGGCCTCTCGAAGAACGCCGACGAGCGCGCGGAGATGCTGCGCTACGTCCACGACACGATGGGACAGTCGAAGATCGTCGTGTTCCGGCACCTCAGCCGCGGCAACGAGGAGCAGGCTCAGGCCGCCAACAAAGCATTCGAACGCTGCTACGCGCAGCTCGTCGAAGACGGCAACTGCAGTCCCGTTCCCGGCGCCGTCGACACCATCTCGGCACTGCGGGAGCAAGGCGTCAAGGTCGCACTGACCACAGGCTTTGCACACGAGACCCAGTCGGCCATCATCCGGGCCCTCGGCTGGGAGAACCTCGCCGACGTCGTCCTGTGCCCCGGCGAAGGCGTACGCGGCAGGCCCTACCCGGACATGCCCCTCACAGCTCTGTTGCGCACCGGCACCGACTCGGTCCAGCAGATGGTGGTCGTCGGCGACACCTCGTCCGACATCACCAGCGGCGTCCGAGCCGGTGCGCGTGCTTCGATCGGCGTGCTGACCGGCGCACACAACGCCGAACAGCTCCGAAACGCAGGAGCGACACACGTGCGCGACAGCGTCGCAGAGCTGCCCGCTCTGCTCGCAACTCTCGTCTGATCCACCTGTAACACCGCAACACCCGATCCACCCACCGCCGCTGGTGTGCGGCCCTCCTCCACCCGGACTCAGCCCCCGGACGGCCGCACACCGGCGTTGCCTCGCAGCGCAATTCAGCCCTGCCACAACTCATTCGAGCTTTCGGCCACCCCACTCCCGGCTAGGTGCCTACCATGTCGAACACAGTCATGTCCCCTCGTACCACGATCCCAGGCTACGAACGCTGGCGACGCCAAATTTTCGCAATCACCTGGATTGCCTATGCCGGCTTCTACTTCACCCGGCAGACCTTCTCCGTGGCCAAACTGGGAATCCTCGAGGATCCAGTGCTGTCGACCACACTCACCAAGAGCACGCTGGCCAATCTCGACGCCGTCTACCTCACCGCGTACGCGGCAGGTCAGTTCGTGTGGGGGTCGGTATCGGACCGCTACGGACCGCGCATCGTGCTCATCGGTGGACTCGCGATGTCGGCCATCGCGACGATGTTCATGGGCCTGTTGCCTGCTCTGGTCTTCTTGGTTCCGCTGATGATCGTCCAGGGCCTCTCCCAGTCGACGGGCTGGTCCGGAACGCTGAAGAACATCGCGCAGTTCTTCTCGATCGGCGAACGCGGACGTGTCCTCGGCCTTTGGAGCACCAACTACGCATTCGGCGGACTTGCCGCGGCACCGTTCCTCGGCTGGGTTGCCTACAGCGTGTTCGACAGCTGGCGGATCTCGTTCTTCACCGGCGCGATCGTGGTCGCCGGCGTCCTCGTCCTCGTGATCGCATTCCAGCGAAATACGCCCGCTGACGTCGGTCTGCCGCCGATCGAGGACTACCACTCCCTCGAGGACCTGCCGCCCCTCGACAAGGACGCCACGGCTATCGCAGAACCATCCGCATCCTTTCGCGAGGTCTTCCTGACGGTGACGAAAGACCGGATGGTCATGACGCTCGGCGCCGCATACTTCCTGCTCAAGCCGGCTCGCTACGCAATCCTGCTGTGGGGTCCGGTGATCGTCGCCGAGCGCCTCAACGACGCAGGCAACTTCAAAGCGATCACCGTTCCCATCGCGTTCGGCGTCGCAGGCCTCCTTGCGCCGTTCTGATCGGTCGCATCTCGGACAAGGTGTTCAAGGCTCGGCGCGTGCCGGCCTGTGTGATCAGCCTTGCGGGATTGGTCATAGCTCTCGCTATGTTCGGCCCGCTGACCGAGACCGGGAACATGTGGATCATGGTCGCTCTCCTCGCCGCGATCGGGCTGACCGTCTACGCAGCCGACGCGATGATCTCGTGCGTCGCAGCGGTCGACTTCGGCACCTCGAAGCATGCCGGAGCCGCAGCGGGAACGATCAACGGCTGCGGTTCGGTCGGCGCGATCCTCGGCGGACTGCTCCCCGGCTACATCGCTACCGAGCAGCTGTTCTACGGCTTCGCGGGTGCTGCGTTCATCGCGATGCTGCTGCTGATCCCGCACTGGCGCCGGATGCCCGCCACCGTCTGAACGACCCATAGCAACGCCGGGATGCAGTCACACTGCATCCCGGCGTTCGGCTGTCAGTACCAGAGCTCAGCTGCGGACAGCATGGTTTGCATGATCGCGCGGATCGATCGTGCGGGCGTTCACGATGCTGAAAGCGACTCTGTCGGGTCGGTAGCGGTCGTCGGCGAACTCGAACGGTTCGCCACGCTCGTTCCACGACGTCCGGCGCTCGCGCAACAACGGACTCCCTGCGTCGATCCCAAGATTGTCGGCGTCGACGCCGTCGGCCGAGACGGCATCCATGACGTGCCGCATCGACTCGAAGCGCACTCCGCGTGAAGTGAGGAAGTCGGTGATCGATCCGCCGTCGGTATCGAAGTCGAACAGCAGCGAACCGACGCTCTCGATGTAGGACGTGCGCTCCAGCATCGTCGGTTCGCCGTCCAACAACCTGAGCCGCAGAATCTCGACGACGAAATCGTCGGGACCGATCCCAAGCGCCGACTGTGCGGGCTCGGACACTCGGCGACGCGAAATCTCCACGGTGCGGCTACCTGCGTCGCGACCGGTCAGTCGCGCCCACTGCGTGAACGGGGTGAACGTATCCAAGGTCTGCGTGACGTCGAACCCGCGGACCACCGCCGGTTTGCCGCGTGAGAGAACAACGAGCCCTTCGTTTTTCAGCATTGCCAGCGCCTGCCGGACAGGGCCGCGCGAGACCCCGAACTGCGTGCACAGGGCACTCTCGCTCGGCAACGAGTCGCCGACCTCGTACTCGCGACCGAGGATCTGCAGTCGAAGCTCACGCGCGACCACTTCGTAGCGCGGCTCGCTCACCGACCACCCTTTCGTTGCCCGACACCTGGTGCCGAGCTTAATACGCCGCTCGCGGGTGCCGTTCTCACGGCAGATCCTCGAAACACAGGATGACGCCGTCGCCGATATCGATGGTGTCGCCCGTCGCCAGTGTCAGTGGCTCGTCGGGACGGATACGCGACGGCGCTCGGCCGTCCCTACGGAGATAGGACCCGTTTGTACTGTGCAGATCGAGCGCGACGACTCGCCACCCGTCGACCTTGATCCCGAGGTGGCTCCGCGAGATTTCCCGAGCCGCACTCGGGACCGTAACCAGTTGTGGCAGATCGAGTTCGGAGACTTCCCGAACACTCGGCCGAGCCCCGATCACAAGAGCCTTGTCGATCGGAACGAGCATTCCGGTCGAGAAGCGGATCATCCCGAGCGTCGGACGACGGACCTCTCGCGCGTCACCGGTCAGCGGCGCCGAACACGACCGGCACACCCGCCGATCGGGCGGATTCGCATGTCCCAGTGGACATACGAGGGCAAGCACAGGCGGACCCGACCCCTTCGGGGCGGCACCGTCGGAAGGAGAGACAGCAGGGGCGGCACCCCCTGGCACCGCCGCGACCGCGGTTCGCATCGGATCGGCAACCAGCGGCGCAACCGCTGCCGCCGGTGCGGTGACGGGACCGAACGATTTCACCGCCTGGGGTCGCGGTGCAATTTCCCACCGCAACGACACTTCGGATGCAAGTACAACTCCCGAAGCGATCGGCAATTCGACTGCGCTCGAACCGCTTTCGTCGCCGAGCCGAGCGGTCACCGCGGCGAGCGCACCGTCGAACGGCCCTTCGATCGAAGTCTCGCGATCTCGTCCGCGGACCACCGAACGTTCCCCGCCGCTGACGGTGAGTTCGGCAAAAAGATTGCCACGCATCGCAACTCGGCCTCGACCCGACAGGCCAGGTTCGCGGCTGACCCACACGTAGGCGTACGCAACCTCGAGCAGCGCAAGCACAGCATCATCGCTTGCTTCGTCGAGGAGCGCGTCGTAGAGCTCCAACACGACAGCAGGCGGAACAACAGGAGACAGCAAGATCAAACCGCGATCACAGACAACCGCCGGCCAGCCGCCAGGGCGATATCTGTGGCGCATCACTGCATCCGTTGCACCGGCATCGGCGACGTCGCATCCGACGGAGCGCCCGCTTGCACAGCGTCGACGATCAGCACGGTGACGTTGTCATGTCCACCTGCAGCAACGGCGTCGCGCACGAGTTGGTCGGCAGCAGCTTGCGGGTCTGCGACCTCACGAAGGACCGTTGCGATGCCGTTGTCGTCGACCTCACGGGTCAGACCGTCCGAGCACACCATGATGCGGTCGCCCGCAATCATCGGGAGCAGCCACACGTCGGCCGGATATTCCGTGTTGGGCAGCAGCGCCCGCGTGACGATGTTTCGGATCGGATGAAAGTTCGCCGTTGCGGGATCGATCTCGCCGGAGTCGATCAATTCCTGGACAGCCGAATGATCGACGGTGACCTGTTTGAATCCATCGGAATCGAGCTTGTACGTGCGTGAGTCGCCGATGTTGACGACCATCCAGTACGGCTCCGCATCGTCCTGCGTCACGATCACGCCACTGAGCGTCGTGCCCGGCGGCCGACCGTGGTCGACGTCGATCCGAGCGATCCGTGCGCGCGCGTCCGCAAGACTCGCGGTCAGCATTTCGCCCGTCACCGGAACCTGATCGGCGAGAGCGGAAATAGCCGCGATCGCCTCCCTGCTTGCGACGTCGCCGGCGGATTGACCACCCATACCGTCTGCGACGACGAACACGGGCGGCTGCGTGCAATAGGAATCCTGGTTCATCTGACGCACCGCACCGACGTCGGTCGCCACACCCCAATTGAGCGTCGCCCCAGCAATAGCTGCGGTGCCTGTCATCGCCGAACTCCGAATCTGCCTGCGCCGATCTCGACTGTCGCTCCCAGCGTACGGACATCAGCGCCGCAATCACGCGCCGATTGCAGATGTCGGCACAAGGCATCGACGCCGAACGCCGGTGTCGGCAGCAGATGGCTCATCGAAGGCATTCCCGTTCGCTCGTTGGTAGTCACGAAAGAACCCGGACCAACGATGTCACGCAAGGCGCTGTTCGCTCGGTTGAACCACCGCAGTTGGCAAACTTTGTGCAGACACGCCCCCGACCTGGCACCGAAACGGGGCCAGGTCGAGGATCAGGGAACGGTTACAGGCGTTCGACGACCATTGCGTTGGACAGTCCGCCTGCCTCGCACATCGTCTGCAGTCCGTACCGCGCGCCGCGATCTTCCATCGCACCGAGCATGGTGGTCAGGATGCGGGCACCACTTGCACCGAGGGGGTGCCCGAGCGCGAGGGCGCCGCCGTGGACGTTGACGCGATCGAGGTCGGCACCGGTCTCGTGTGCCCACGCGAGCACAACCGAGGCGAACGCTTCGTTGACTTCGAAGACGCCGATGTCGTCGAGGGTCAGCCCGGCACGGCCGAGCACTTTCGCGGTCGCCGGGATGACGGCCGTCAGCATCAGGAAGGGGTCGTCACCGACTACCGCGAAGCTGTGCAGCCGCGCGATCGGGGTGAGTCCGAGTTCCTTCGCCTTCTCGCTCGTCGTGATCATGACCGCTGCACTGCCGTCGCTGATCTGACTCGAGTTCGCCGCGGTGACGTTCCAGCCGATCTCGGGAAAACGTGCCGCCGCGGCCTCGCTGTAGTAGGCGGGACGCAGACCGCTCAGCGCTTCCAATGTGCTGCCCGCCCTGACGCCTTCGTCGGTTCCGAGCTCCGGCAACGACACGAGCTGCTTGCTCAGCAGGCCACCCTGGCTTGCCGCATAAGCCCTTTCGTGGCTACGCAACGCGAACTCGTCGAGCTGTGTCCGCGACAGCTTCCACTTGGACGCAATCAGTTCCGCGCTGATTCCCTGCGGTACAAGACCGTTCGGATACCGTTGCGCGAGTCCTGGGCTCCACGGCGAACTGTCCCGAATGTTGCTGCCCATCGGCTGCCTGCTCATCGACTCGACACCACCGGCGACGGCGATGTCGTACGCACCCGACAGCACCCCTTGAGCTGCGAAATGTATTGCCTGCTGACTACTTCCGCACTGCCGGTCGACGGTCGTTCCCGGTACCGATTCCGGATAGCCCGCCGCCAGAATGGCATTGCGGGTGATGTTCGCGGCCTGCTCGTCGACCTGCGTCACCGCGCCGCCGATCACGTCGTCGATCAACGCCGGATCGATACCCGTCCGTTCGACGACAGCACGCAGGCTGTGCGCCAACAGGTCGACGGGATGGATCGAATGCAATGCGCCGGTTGGCTTTCCCTTGCCGATCGGCGTACGAACGGCTTCGACGATTACTGCATCTCTCATCATTCATCCCTTTCTTACGATGCGACGAAGCTGACGCGCCTGTGCTGCCAGTTCTCCTGTCGCGGTGAAGAGTTCGGTCTCGTCGACACTGAGGTCGGCGGTCGAGCACGCGGTGCGATGCCGCAGGTAGTACCAATCGCTACCCGAGTTCGAGGTCGGCGCGAAGTGTGCCGTCATCTCGATCGTCGGAATGAGTACGGGGCTTGTCATCGTCGCGAAGAGTCCAGGAGGCAAGGCGTCGAGCAGAACGGCCGCGCGGCCCTGCTCGGTCAGTCCGAAGTTCTCACGCAGCCGAATCCAAACGATGAACTCAGGCTCGTGCCCACCTGCGAAGGGCCGCGCCGCGTTCACGGGCCGAATGTCGACGTACTGGGAGAACGGGACGAAGTCGACCGGAAGTACCAGCGGTTCGAGTTGTTCCGGATGCTCTGCCGCTGCAACCGAATTGCTCGAAGGCCAGGTGCGGTTTCCGAACGGTTCGCGGCTCGTTCGGACCAGAGCTGTCGCCCGACCCTCGATAGTCGCGGACACGCTGCCGGTCCGGCCTGCGCGTATGACGTCGACAGCGATCTCCACCTCACCCGGCTGCACGGGTGCATACATGTGCGCCGATATCCCGATCGGGATGCTGCCGACGTGATCTGCAGCGGCTTCCGCGAGCGCGGCGAGCAACAGCCCACCGTGCACTCCGCCGAAGCCGAGCCACGTGGCGTCGAAACTGGTTGTGACCGTCGCCGTCTCGGCTACAGCTAGCTGACTTTGTATTGCCATAGTTAGACAGTAGGACCTGACTATGGTTTACGCAAGTTAGATGTAGTATGAAACACATGTCCGGAATGCAACTCACTGGCGCCCTCGCCGACCGCTCCCGCTGGAACACAGCGGAATGTTCGATCGCGAAGGCGATGGAGATCGTCGGCACCCGGTCGGCGATCCTGCTGATGCGCGAAGCCTTCTACGGCACAACACGTTTCGACGACTTCGCCGAGCGTGTCGGCATCACCCAGGCGGTCGCCGCAACCCGGCTCAAAGAACTGACCGCTGCCGGATTGCTCGAGAAGCAGCCATACCGCGAGCCCGGCAAGCGGACCCGCCACGAGTACGTGCTCACCCAGATGGGCCGCGATCTGTTGCCGGCCGTTCTGGCCCTGATGCAATGGGGCGACAAATATCTACAGGGCCCGGGCGGGGCGCCGTTGACCATCCTGGACGACAAGTCGGACAGTCCCGTCCGCGTACAACTACGCGGCGACGCCGACGAGGTCGTCGAGATGGAACACCTGAAAATCAAAGTGTCGCCGCGAAAGTGGGCGGAGCTAACCGCTCAGGACACGTTGATCCCGTAGTCGCGAACGATGCCGTACAACCCCGACGCGTACCCCTGACCGACCGCTCGGAACTTCCACTCGGCACCACGGCGGTACAGCTCACCGAAGATCATCGCCGTCTCCGAGGACGCGTCCTCGCTGAGATCGAAGCGCGCCAGTTCGGTACCGGACGTCCGATCGACAACACGAATGAAGGCGTTGCGGACCTGCCCGAAGTTCTGCCTGCGCGCATCGGCGTCATGGATCGACACCGGGAACACCACCGACTGCACCGCGGGCGACAACGCCAGCAGATCGATGTTGACGCTTTCGTCGTCGCCGTCACCCTCGCCGGTGCGGTTGTCGCCGGTGTGCTCGATGGCACCGTCCGGCGAACGCAGATTGTTGTAGAAGACGAAGAAGTTGTCGTTGACGGCCTTACCGCCATCCGTCAGACCGATGGCGCTCGCATCCAGATCGAATTCGACGCCGGTGGTCGCACGAACGTCCCAGCCGAGCCCGATCGTCACGGCGGTGAGGTTCGGCGACTCCTTCGACAGCGATACGTTGCCGCCTTTTGCCAGTGTCACGCCCATGCGATAACCCCTCCTCCTGTGCCAGTCTGCCGAGCAGGCCACCCGACCCTCTCGATTCTATTAGCAGTCATCAACCGTTGCGGGCGGCCATTGCCACACCGACAGCACCTAATCTCCGCCGAAGCGATTGCGGCGCGACGACTTCCACCCCCGCACCCAACGCCGTCAACTGCCCGAGCGCGACCTCCTCCGATTCCAACAGCAACTCGACCGTGACCCAACCCGACTCGTCCGGCGCCGACGGCGTCACTCTCGCCGCCTCCGTTCCGATGTGGTGAGCGATATCGCGCCATGCCGTCGGCGACAACCGCAGCGTGGCGGCGAACCGGAGCAGCGACCTGTCGAACTCCGCCTCCGCGTGCTCCCACCATGCAACAAGGTCGAACCCGTCCGGACGGTCGAAGGCGTCGGCGAGCACGACGGCAGCTGTGATTCGCGACGTCCGATACGACAGAATTCGGCCGCGGCTGCGAGCGACGAGATACCAGACAGCTGCCTTCGCGACCAGGCCGAGCGGGTCGACGGTCCGCTGGGAGCCGCGGTAGTCCATCCGCAGTCGTCGGCCCTGCAGCACTGCGTCCGCCACGGTCGGCAGCTGCGGATCAGGTGTACGCGGACGCCGAAACCAGCCCGGAGTATCGACGTGCAATCGATCACGCCACTGTTCGGCGCCGATTCGCAGCGGCAGTGGCAGCGCTCCGAGCAACTTCGACTCCGCGCTTGCGGCAACGGAGCCCAAACCGAGGTCGTCGGCGAGTGCGGGAACACCGAGCAACATCAGCGCAGACGTCTCGGCACCGGTAAGCCCGGACAGCTTCGACTGCCAGCCATCGAGCAACCTGATGCCGCCGTTGCGACCCGTCTCGGTCCACAGCGGAACACCCGCAGCCGATAGGTCGGCAATGTCGCGATACACAGTTCGCAGCGAAACCCCGAGGTCGTCTGCGAGCGCCGCAGCGGTCGTCCTACGGCTGCCCTGCAGGCGCAGCATCATCTCGACGAGCCGACTGGACCGCACGCAATCGAGCCTATCCGTATTTACTGACAGAAGATGTCAGTAATCACCCCGCAGACTGTAGCCATGGCGACCTGGCAGCAGTTCAACGACGAAGCACCCGACCTGGCCTCGGCAATCGCGGCGCGACTGAGCGCACACAAACATCACGTCATTGCCACGCTTCGCAAGGACGGCTCACCCCGCGTGAGTGGCACGGAGGTCGAGATGTTCGCGGGTCAGTTGGTACTCGGCTCCATGATCGGTGCACGCAAAGCCCTTGATCTGCAACGGGAACCGCGCTTCGCGCTGCACAGCAATCCGGGACACCACACCATGGACGGCGGCGACGCGAAGATCAGTGGCCGCGCCCGCGAACTCGACGGTGACGAAAAGACGACGATCGTGAACTGCTACCCCGAAAACCCAGGGGAAGCACACTTTTTTGTGCTCGACATCGAGGAGGCCGTACTCGTCACCGTCGATGACGAGCGCCTGCACGTCGACCTGTGGCAGCCGGGAGCAGGGGTGCGGCGGACCACTAGGTAGCCGGTCCGTCCAGCCCGAAGCCTTCTTCCGGCGCCACGTACGGATGCTCGACGGTCGGCGGCAGCATCGACAACGCAGCCTTACGGTCGAGACCCGACGCCTGCAGTAGGTCGACGATCGTCGAACGTAGCTGTGCGAGAACCACGTTTGCCGACAGTCCGCCCCTGCTGACCAACTCGTAGCGCGCACCCGCTGCCACCGCACGCAGCACCCGCTGCACTTCGAGTTCGTCGGGATCCTCGCCGGGTTTCGCGAGAATCATGCTTCGCAGCACGTCGACCGCATGCGACAGCTTTTCCACCTCGTCGACCAGTCGTGGGTCGAGGATCTCGTCGTCACGAACGAGGGACAAAGACCGCCGAACCAACACACGAATGTTGCGCAGCGCGTTGTCGAGCGGCTCGGCCATCGCATCGAGCCGGACGACGCGCGCGCGCGTATTCCAGTGCAACGGCGAGATTCGGCTGATCTCACGACCACTCGTGAGGTCGTTGCGGAGCGCATCGAGTTTGGTCTGGCTCGCGCGCGCCTGCTTCAAGGCTTCGACGAGCAGCTTGGGATTTTGCTCCATCAAGCCGTCGGCACAGAGTCGCAGCACATCCGATGCCACACCGAGAACGTCGCCCGCGGTGTCGCGCGCACGCAACATCGGATGGGTCGGCACGATCGCAACCACCGCGATGCCCATCAAACCGCCGACCAACGCGTCGAGCATCCGATCGAAATTGCCGCTAGCACCCGGCGGCAGCAGCGTCGCGACCAGCACTGCGGAACTTGCCGCCTGCACGGCGATGACAGGTCCACCGTCGAGCAGAACGGCGGTGGTCATGGCAAGCGCAACGACGAGAACGATCTGCCAGGTCCCGCTGCCGATCAGGACTATCAGCAGGTCGCCGATACCGATGCCGACCGAGACGCCCACGATCAGCTCGATGGACCGCCGCATCCGCGCGCCGAGCGCGATGCCGAGCGACACGACAGCAGCGATGGGCGCGAAGAACGGTTTCGGGTGACCGACGACTTCCGTCGCAATCCACCACGCCCCGCCGGCAGCCAGCGCGCACTGCAGAATCGGGAGCAGTGACGCACGAACCCGATGCAGTGAATCCCGGACTCGGTCCTTGGTCTTGGCCCGATTCGGGACGAAACGTCTAGTCGACGCCAAGTGCTTCCGCGGCCCGTGGATCGCAATCTTCGAGTAGGTCCAGGCAGCGCGCGTACTCGTCCGACTCACCGATGGCGTTCGCTGCCTTGGCAAGCACCGCAACACATCTCAGGAAGCCGCGGTTCGGTTCGTGGCTGTAGGGAACCGGACCGAATCCCTTCCACCCGTTGCGCCGCAGCTGATCGAGACCGCGGTGGTAGCCGGTACGGGCGTAGGCGTACGCCGTGATGGTTGCGCCTTCGTCGAACGCGCGCTCCGCCAGATACGCCCATGCAATCGACGCTGTCGGATGTGCGGCGGCAACGGTCGCCGGGTCTTCGTGGTTCAGCAGCGCGGACTCCGCGTCGTCATCCCCCGGAAGCAGTGTCGGCTGTGGTCCAAGCAGGTCACCAAAGGACGTCATAGGTTACATTGTGCCGGTCGGCGAGGCGGGGCAAACAGCGACGTGCCAGTTCCGCACTTCTGCTGGCATCACTCACCGCAATACAGGTCAACAAGTGCAAGGGGTAGTGCGTGCCGGACGCGAACGACAACAAGACGCCACAGTCCCCGACCGGTCCCACCGCGCCCGCTGCAGACCAAGCGAAGACTGCCGACAGTGCTGCCGAAAAGACAGCTCCTGAAGAGACAGCTGCTGAGCCTGCAGCCGCACCTTCTGCTGCCGCCGCACCCACCGTGGCCATACCTGCGCAGAAGGCCGCAGCCGAGACCGCCCGCGCCGAAGCTCCGACCGTTGCCATCCCGGTGCAGCAGGCTGCACCGGCGGCGCAGGCTGCTAAGTCGCCCGCAGACGAGGCAGTCACCGAAGCGATCCCCGCCGCAGCCAAGGCTGCTGATCCGAAGAAGATGTCGGTCCGGCCCGTTCAGGTTCGCAAGCCCGAACCTCGCGTAGCCGCGCCACCGCCGGCTGCTGCTGCTCCGCCTGCCGAAGCTCCTGCACCGCCCGCACCTCCCGCGCCACGGCCGCCTGCTCCCCGCCCGCCTGCACCGCGTCCGCCCGCTCCTGCCGCGGCGACACCACCGCCGGCAGCACCGCCAACGCAGCCGCCCCCGGCCGCGCCTGCTCCGGAGCAGCCCGATCGCAAACCACCGCCACCGCCCGTCGCCAAGCCGCAACGCGTCGCCCCCGCCGAAGTTCCCAAACGCAAGCGTGGCAAGTGGTTCGCAGCTGCGTTCGCCGCGTTGCTGCTGATTGCAGCGATCGTCGCGGTCGCTGTCGTTGCGACCGGAACCAACGAGGATGCAAACACTCCCGAAGCGCAGATTCGGCAATCGATAACGTCGTACTCGAACGCACTCGGCGACGGCGACATTCAGACACTGCGCCGTACGTCGTGCGGTGCAAGCGCCGAGTACTACAACGGTCTTACCGACGAGCAGTTCGCCGATGTCTACAAGTCAGCGGTCGAGACAGCGGCGATCCCTGTGGTGCAGAGCGTCGACGCCGTCCAGATCACGGACCGGACCGCGATTGCTTCGGTGACCGCCTACACGAAGGCCGACCCGAGCAACCGGGTGTCGCGGACCCTCAACCTGGAGGAATCCGACGACGGCTGGAAGGTGTGCGACCCGCCAGCCTGATCGGATCCGCTCGCTTTAAGCACTTCTTAAGCAAACCCCATGCGGGGCACGGCAACCTAGGTCCTACCCAAGAGGGGGGAGCTGGGGCCGGGTCCACTTGGAGGGAAGTGGATCGGGTCCCAGCTCCGGGTGAGGCGCTCCGCGCTCGTGCGCACTTTCGGCGGGCCCGACCACCAAAAGGACTCACAAGCGGCGAAGCCGCCTATCGGCCTTCGAAACTCATCAGCGTCGACCCGATTCGGATTGCGTCGCCGTCGGACAAAATCGAACCGCCGTCGATCTGGCGACCCTGAACGTAGACGCCGTTCGCGGACTGCAGATCCCGTATCAACAATCCGGCCGGGCTCGGTCTGATCTGCGCGTGATAGCGACTGACCTTCGGATCGTCGAGTTCGAGATCGTTGTCCGTCATCCGACCGATTCGTAACCCGTCAGAAGGAATCGCGACGACGCGACCGTCGTCGAGACGGAGTCGGCCGCGCCGCACAGCCTGCGGTATCTCGCCGATCGTTTCGTTCATCGCCTTCGCCAACCGTGCGGCCTGTTCGACCGAGCCGACCGTCAGCGGTTCCTGCCGCAGCACACGCTGCTCGAGTTGCACCAAGGCCGGGCTCGGATCGATGCCGAGTTCGTCGGCGAGAATCGCACGAACACGCCGACACGCATCCAGAGCCTCTGCCTGCCGATTCGAGAGGTACAGCGCGGTGACGAGTTGACCCCAGAGCGGCTCGCGCAAAGGGTGCTCGGTCGTCAGTGCCACCAACTCGCCGACAACCGCGGCCGCACGCCCACACGCGATGTCGGCATCGATGCGTGCCGAGATCGTCAGCAGACGTTCTTCGTCCATCGCAGCGGCGAAGTCGTCGGCGAACTGCAGACCGCGCAGATCCGACAGCGCCGCGCCCGACCACTCGGCTAGCGCGGCACCGAAGAAGAACGCCGCACCGGCCTGGTCACCGGATTCCGCCGCTTTGGTTCCTGCCGAACGCGCAGCCTCGAACCGGCCGAGATCGGACTCGACGTCCGCGATCTCGAGCCGGTAACCGGGCGACGCGGTGGTGAGCAGGGCAGCAGGATCGACTCCGGCCGTGCGCAGCGTCTTCCTCAGGTTCGACACGAACACTTGCAAGCTCGATGCGTAGGCGTCGGGCGGATCGTCGTCCCATACCGCGTCGGCGATCGCCTCGGACGGCACTGTTCTACGCCGATTCACGGCAAGCAATGCCAGCATCGTCCGCGGTTTCGGACCGCCGATCGCCAACGGTTGCCCGTCGACAGTCAGCTGTACCGGTCCGAGAACGCGCAGATCCACGCGCGGACCGGCCATCGCCTACGCGCCCCTAGCCTGCGCTGACAGAACGACCCGCGGACTTGAGGTCGTTGCAGGCCTCGATCACGCGAGCGCTCATGCCGGCTTCGGCCTTCTTGAGGTAGCTGCGCGGGTCGTAGAACTTCTTGTTACCGACCTCGCCGTCGACCTTGAGCACACCGTCGTAGTTCGAGAAGAAGTGCCCAACCATCGGACGTGTGAACGCGTACTGGGTGTCGGTGTCGACGTTCATCTTGATGACGCCGTACTGCAGCGAGTCGTCGATCTCCGACTTGAGCGATCCCGAGCCGCCGTGGAACACGAAGTCGAACGGCTTCGAACCTTCCGGAAGCCCGAGCTTCTCGGATGCCACGCGCTGACCTTCCGCGAGCACCTCCGGCTTGAGCACAACGTTGCCGGGCTTGTAGACGCCGTGCACGTTGCCGAACGTCGCAGCGAGGAGGTACCGCGAGCCGGTATCGCCTGCGCCGAGGGCGTCGACGGTCTTGGCGAAGTCTTCCGACGAGGTATAGAGCTTGTCGTTGATTTCGGCTTCGACACCGTCTTCCTCACCACCGACGACACCGATTTCGATTTCGAGAATGATTCGCGCAGCTGCTGCGCGGGCAAGGAGATCCTGCGCGATCTCGAGGTTCTCGTCGATCGGCACGGCCGAACCGTCCCACATGTGCGACTGGAACAACGGATTTTTGCCTGCGTCGACGCGCTCCTGCGAGATCGCGAGCAGCGGACGCACGTAGGAATCGAGCTTGTCCTTGGGGCAGTGATCGGTGTGCAGTGCAATCGTCACGTCGTACTTGGCTGCGATCACATGCGCGAATTCGGCGAGCGCTACAGCGCCGACAACCATGTCCTTGATACCGAGTCCCGAACCGAACTCGGCTCCGCCGGTGGAGAACTGGATGATGCCGTCGCTGCCCGCATCCGCGAAGCCTTTGATGGCGGCGTTGATCGTTTCCGACGACGTGCAGTTGATCGCAGGAAAGGCAAAAGCGTGCTCTTTCGCCCGACCAAGCATCTCGGCATAGACCTCGGGAGTCGCGATTGGCACTGAGAAGACCTCCGTGTGATGGTGAGCCCGATCCGGTAGGAGTCGGCACTGGTCTGCATAGCCTAAGGGAGAACACTGTCCTGTCGACACCGGACCCGAAGCTTGTGGTATTGAACTCCCCCGGTGCCGAAGTGGGGTGATGGGGTCGCGACGCCGGTACTGTGGTCGACGTGATTGTGCAGGCAGCGGACTCAGTGACCACGAACCTGGCTTTGATGCCGGACTTCCTCGACCCAGTGCATTTGTTGACCGGTGACGGTCCCTTCGCGGCGGCAGTTCTGCCTGCGATTCTCATCATCGTCTTCATCGAGACCGGGCTGCTCTTTCCGCTGCTACCTGGTGATTCGCTGCTGTTCACGGGTGGGCTGCTCGCCGCGCAGACGCCGCCACCGGTCTCTATCTGGGTGCTCGTTCCGGCAGTGGTCGTCACCGCCATCGCGGGCGATCAGACCGCGTACTGGATCGGGCGTCGAATAGGGCCAGCGCTGTTCACGAAGGAAGATTCGCGGCTATTCAAGAAGAAGTACGTCGTCGAATCGCACGCGTTCTTCGAAAAATACGGTCCCAAGACCATCATCCTGGCGCGCTTCGTTCCCATCGTCCGAACGTTCACCCCGGTGCTCGCCGGCGTATCGAAGATGACCTACCGCAAGTTTCTGGCGTTCGACATCCTCGGCGGCATTCTCTGGGGTGGCGGCGTCACGATCCTCGGCTACTTCCTCGGCAACATTCCGTTCATCGCGAACAACATCGAAGCGATCTTCCTGCTGATCGTGTTCCTATCGATTCTGCCTGCGATCATTCACGTCGGGCAGCGCATGCTTGCGTCCCGTAAGGCCGGAGCGCAGCCTGAAGCTGTGCAGTCCGAACCCGTGCATCCTGAAGCCGTGACAGCTCCGAACGACCCGACAGGCTGACCATGATCGTCGCGTCAGGCGGATTCAACGTTCTTGAATCCGCGGGTCCAACCGTCGTCTGGGTAGTCGTCCTGACGCTCGTCTTTCTCGAATGTGCGCTGATAATCGGATTGTTCCTCCCAGGCGACTCGATGCTGATCACCGCAGGCATCGTGCTCGCAACGCATTCGACCGGACACCAACAAGCGTGGGCGCTTTCCCTCGGCGCGATGATCGCCGCGATCGCCGGCAATCAGGTCGGGTACGTGATCGGCCACAGGTCGGGCGCGAAGTTGGTTGCGCGACGCGACGGCAAGTACCTCAATACGTCGAATCTGCACAAGGTCAACGCCATGCTCGACAAGCACGGCTTCTGGGCTGTACTCGTCGCCCGCTGGATTCCGTGGGTCCGCACGCTCTGCCCCATCGTCGCGGGCGCGGCGAAGATGGACCATCGCAAGTACACGATTGCGAGCACATTGGGCGCGATCGTCTGGGCGCCTGTACTGATATTGCTGGGCTTCTACGCTGGCGAATTCCTGGACCGCATCCCATGGCTGATGCCGCTAGTGATCGGCGGCATGATCGCCGTCCTGATCGTCGGCACGGTGCTCGGCATTCGCCACTACTTCCAAGAGATGGCGAAACCCGCCGAAGAGGTCGAGGTCGGCGGGGTCGAATAGGCCTGTCCGTCTAGCGGTCGGACCCGAGCTCCCACAGATGGTCGGTCACGTCGTGGAAACCGATCAACGCCACTTCGTCGTCGTCGCGGGCCAAGACCGATTTCGTGACGAGGGCCTTCACGATCGACCCGTCACTGTGCCGCAGCGCGATCACCGCTCCCGCACAATCGCGGATGACGTCGACACCGACGACGTCGAACTCAGGATCGTTCGCGACAAGTCGTCGCGCCGCCGTGCCCGCGAGGGTATCCGGCTCGTAGCCGAGCATCTCCTCGAACGCGGGGTTCGCGGAGACGACCGTGTCGTCGTGATGCACAGCGAGCATCGGCACCGACAGCCGTCGCAACAACACCGACGACGGCAACTGTTCGAGATAGCCGAACGATTCCTCTGGCCGCGGCTTTCTCCGCTCCTGCATGTGTAAGCCCGCCACCTTTCCGACAGAATCACCAAATCCTAGTCACAACGACGCCGACGTCCGGCCAGGATCCCACGTTTCGCACCGAACCGCGTTACCGGCGGTACGGCGGAATGGCAACACAGGTCTGAGATCTTGTTGGATACCTCTCGGATTCCGGGAGCTTTCACCCAAGATTCGGCGCCAATGGAACCGATCTGGCCGGGATACGTCCAAACCGGTGTGACCCCGAAGAAAGTGCACTCGATCATGGCGGCCCAGGACGGAGTCGTGACGCTTGCCCAGGCGCTCGGTGCAGGCATGTCCGATGCGGGCGTGAGCAGACGGGTTTGCGCAGGTGAGTGGCGGCGCTTGTCGACGGGCATCTACCTGCGCTCGGATCGGACCTGCGGACCTGCCGCCGGGTTACGCGCTGCTGTCTACGGTGCTGGACCGGATGCCGTCGCATACGGACCCAGTGCTGCCTGGTGGCTCGGCATCATCGACACTCCGCCGAGGCTGAACTGGGTCACAGTCCCCTGCCGGCGCACACCTCGGGATCGTCCTGGACTCCGGCTGCGACGCCGAGATCTGCCCGCTGCCGACGTCGGCTCGCGTCGCGGACTCCCGACCACTGGGCTTGCGCTGACCATTCTCGAAGCTGCGGTCGAGCTACCATATGGTGCCGCGATGATGGATCGTGCACTGCAGAAACATGTTTCGCTACCAGCGCTCACAGCCGCGCACGAGCGCAACGCCGGGCGGTCCGGCAGCACAGCGGCCGCGGCACAACTGCGGTCGGCGGGCGAAGGTGGCGCATCGGAGGCCGAACGAATGCTGCAACGCCTGCTTCGGAGGTCCGGGCTGACGGGTTGGAGCCAGCACGTCCGCAGTTGCGGATTCGAGATCGATGTGGCCTTCGAGGCTCAGCGGGTGGCGATCGAAGTCGATGGCTGGGCTTGGCATCGCGACGCCGAACGCTTCGTTCGCGACGCCGAACGCCAGAACATCCTGGTCAACGCAGGCTGGCACGTCCTTCGGTTCACCTGGCACCAGCTACACGACAGCCCCGAGACGGTTTTGGACTCCATCCGCGCCGCACTCGCCGCCCGCAGATGATGTGGGAAAGCTCTCGGATTCCGAGTGCAATCGCACCGAAGTTCGGCGCCCCGATGCAGAACGCTCAGTGCATGTGGCTGCCGCCGTTGATATCGATCGTCGTGCCAGTCAGGTACGCGGCATCATCCGAGGACAGGAACGTGATCACCGACGCGACCTCACGGGTGGTCGCGGTGCGTCCGAGCGGAATCCCTTGTGCGATAGCGGTTTCCTGCTCCGAGGTGCTGCCGACCCGGATGTTGGTGTCGACGGCCCCGGGAGTCACGGCGTTGATCGTGACGCCGGTGTCCTCCAACTCGCGCGCAAGCGCCTTTGTGAAACCGAGGACTGCGGCCTTGGCCGACGAATACGGAACCTTGCCGAACACTCCGCCTCCCCGTTGGGCGGACACCGAGGACATGGTGACGATGCGTCCCCATCCCAGCGCGATCATGTCGGGCAAAAATGCCTTGGTGACAAGATATGTTCCGGTCGCGTTGACCGCGAACACCCTGTTCCACAGCTCGAGCGTGGTGTCGAGGAACGACACAGGCGAGGTGATGCCGGCGATGTTGGCAACAGCGCCAACCGCAGGTAACGCCCCCGAGTCGACCTCGCTCCTGGTTGCGAGGTAGGCGGCTTCGACCGACGCCTCATCCGAGACGTCCACGGCATGACCGAATGCCGGCACGTTGTAGGTTCCGCCGATCTCGGCCGCGACCTTGGCAGACACTTCCCCGTCCAGATCGAGGATGACGATCGCCCAGCCGTCCTCTGCGTAGCGCTCGGCGGTGGCCCGACCGATTCCTCTTTCCGAGGTCGCGCCTGTGACGACAGCGGTGCGAATTCGACTTGCCATGTGGTCTCTCCTGAAGACGAGCAGCGGATTCCCCGTCTGCGATGGGTGGATCGATTACGAGCCGACGGCGTTGACGCCCTCGCGCTTCGTGATGTGACACACGTTACGACGTCAACCATCAACAGTCAACCGTTACCGGTTGACTGTTGACAGTAAGAGGAGTGGGTCACACTCGACACTGTTGACAGTCGACAGTCACTAGACGAGTTTGTAACCACTACCCTTTGCAGGAGCGTTCACATGAGCACAGTCGCTCTCGAAATGCGCGGACCGGTTCACGGCACGAAGGACGCCAAGCGCGTCGCCGTCGGATCGTCAGTAGGCGCAGTAATCGAAACCTACGATTTCATCGGCTTCGGCACCGCGGCCGCGCTGTACTTCGGCACAGCATTCTTTCCAGGCCAAAGCTCCGTGGCAGGCACCCTTGCCGCATTTGCAACACTCGGAGTCGGGTTCGCCGCCCGTCCGATCGGCGGTATCGTCGGCGGTCACCTCGGCGACAAGGTCGGTCGCAAACCCGTCCTCGTCGGGTCGCTGATCCTGATGGGCGTCGCCACTTTCGCCATCGGGTTGCTGCCCACCTACGCTCAGGCCGGCGTTATCGCGCCGATCGTGCTTGTGCTCGTGCGCATCGTGCAGGGCCTCGCCTTCGGCGCCGAATGGGGCGGCGCCATCTTGATGAGCTACGAGCACGCCCCCTGGCGGCACAAAGGCAAGTTCACCGGCATCGTTCAAGCCGGGTTCCCAGTCGGACTGCTGCTCGCCAATCTCGTCTTTCTCGGCAGCGTGCACCTCGGTGGCGACTGGGCGTGGCGGGTGCCGTTCCTGTTCAGCATTGTTCTGGTCGCGGTCGGTCTGATCACCGCTCGAAGGTGCCGGAGTCACCGGTCTTCGAGGACGTCAAAGAGGAAGGCGTCACCGCCTCCCCGATCAAGGAAGCCATCCGGTTGGACTGGCGAAACATTCTGCGCGGCATCGGCCTTCGCATTGCCGAGGCCGCGGGCTACGCAGTCTCGGTCACGTACATGATCTCGTACCTGCACACGCAGGAGCTGGCGTCGACGTCCCAGACCATCACGGCACTGTGCATCGCATCCGGCATCGGCATCTTCGCCACCGCAGCCTGGGCAGCTCTGACCGATCGCATCGGACGTCGTCCGCTGTACGTGGCAGTCTGCGCCTTCGCCGCCGCGTTCGGTGTTCCGATGTTCCTGCTCGTGAACACCGGGTTGATGTTCTTTGTCATCGCCACGATCGTCCTGTCCTACGCGGTGTGCCAGAACGCCCTCGCCGGGGCTCAGGGCGCATGGTTTCCGGAACTGTTCGCCGCCTCCCACCGAGCGTCCGGAGCGTCACTCGCATACCAGATTTCGGCCATGGCCTCCGGATTCACCCCGTTTATTACGACGCTGCTATTCGTCTGGTTGGGATGGCTCGGACCCGCACTGCTCTTCGTGACCTACGCCCTGATCGGTCTGCTGTCCGCACTGGCCACCAAGGAGACCTGGGGTCCGACCGAACGTCGACTGGCCGTCGAGGCCGAGCTCACCACACCGATGTACCCGACCATGACCTCCCCCATCCGCGAGAAGGAACTCCTGTGACCGCCACGACCGATTCGCCTACCACCACCAGCACCGACCGACTCACTCGCATCGACAACGCTTCCCAGTTCGCATATCGCATGCGCCACAACGTTATCGACATGGGCGAGGCGCAAGGCCAGGGTTATGTCGGTCAAGCCCTCGGTGCAGCCGATATTTTCGCCGCGGTCTACGCCGACCGCCTCAACTATCGGCCCGAGGATCCCAGCTGGGAGCTGCGCGATCGGTTCCTTCTTTCGACAGGCCACTACGCGATCGGTCTCTATGCCGCGCTCGCGGAAGCAGGCATCGTCCCTCGTGACGAACTCGAGACCTACGGGTCCGACGATTCACGTCTCCCGATGTCCGGAATGGCCACGTACACACCAGGAATGGAGATCTCCGGCGGATCGCTCGGCCACGGCCTGACAGTCGCTGTCGGTATGGCACTAGGGCTACGGCATCAGCAGTCGCAGTCTCGTGTCTTCAATTTCCTCTCCGACGGCGAACTCGACGAAGGCTCCACATGGGAGGCTGCGATGGGCGCGCATCACCACCGCCTCGGCAACATCATCGCGATGGTCGACATGAATGCGCTACAGGCCGACGGCCCGACCGAGGGCGTGCTCGGAATCGAGCCCGTGCACGAAAAGTGGTCGGCCGCAGGCTGGTTCGTCCAACGGGTCGACGGAAGCGACCCGGCCGCGCTCGACGACGCATTCGACACCGCCTGTGCAGCAGCCTCTCCCGTCGGCACGCCCGCCGTGATCATTTGCGACACCAAGATCGGCTTCGGTGTCCCGTTGCTCGAAACTCGCGAGAAAGCGCACTTCATGCGCATCGACGAAGACGAGTGGAGCATCTGCCGGAACCAACTGACATCTCGCTACACCGACCCCACCTACCTGCAGGAAAACGAGGATCTGGCATGAGCACCACGACACAGCCGAAGCTCAAGACTTCGGCAATGATCGCGTCGTTCGTCGACCCCGGACAACGCACCGTCACCGCCCCATTCGGGCACGCTCTGGTGGCAGCGGCCGAGGGCAACGACAAGATCGTCGGATTGAGCGCTGATCTGGCCAAATACACCGATATGCACAACTTCGCGCAAGCCTTCCCCGACCGCTTCTTCCAGATGGGAATGGCCGAACAATTGCTCCTGGGTGCATCGGCAGGGATGGCCGAAACTGGACTGATCCCCTTCGCGTCGACCTACTCGGTCTTCGCGGCCCGCCGCGCCTACGACTTCCTGTGCCTCGACATCGCCGAGCCCAACTTGAACGTGAACGTCGTCGGCGGCCTGCCCGGCCTCACGACAGGCTACGGACCGAGTCATCAAGCAACCGAAGACATTGCGATCTTCCGTGGCATGCCCAACCTCACGATCGTCGATCCCTGCGACTCCGTCGACATCGAACAAGCCGTCCCGCAGCTCGCTGCCACCGACGGGCCAACCTACCTGAGGCTGCTTCGCGGGAAGGTCGCCACCGTTCTCGACGAATACGACTACACCTTCGAACTCGGCAAGGCAAAAGTCATTCGGCCCGGCGCCGACGTCGTCCTGATTTCCAGTGGGCTTATGACGATGCGAGCACTTCAGGCCGCCGCCAACCTCGAAAAGCACAACGTCGACGTCGCCGTCGTGCACACCCCGACCATCAAGCCGTTCGACTCGGCGACCGTGCTCCGTGAGCTGAACACCGACCGCCTCGCGTTCACGCTCGAGAATCACTCCAGAATCGGTGGATTGTTCGAGACAGTGGCCTCAGCAGTCGTCGAGCGTGGCCTTGGCAAGAAGGTCGGATCGATCTCGTTGCCCGATGAATTCCTCGCCGCCGGAGCACTGCCCACATTGCACGAGCGGTACGGGCTGTCGACCACGAGCATCGAAGCCAGAATCCTGTCAGCGCTCTAAGGAGGCGTCGGCATGCGCGTTCGCCCCGAACGGGCACCCGTACACTCACTGTCAACAGGCAACCGTTGACTGTCTGCGGCGGCGTCACCCCGACGCCCTCGGCGAAAGGGGCCTCCATGGCGGAGCAAGTCGGCACGCTTCTCGGATTGCAGCGGACCAACCTTCGTGAGCAGGCAGTCACCGCGTTGCGCACTGCTATCACCAGCGGGGAGCTGCGTCCGCGCAGCGCTCTTGTCGAGACAGAACTGTCCGAACGCCTGGGAATCAGCAGAGGGACTCTGCGCGAAGCTCTGCGCCAGCTACAGCAAGAGGGCCTGGTGGTCACCGGCGCACGAGGACGACTTCACGTTCGACACCTAGACACGAAAGAGATCGAAGACATCTTCTCGGTCCGCGCCGCGCTGGAGGGTCTTGCGGCGTCGACCGCTGCAGACCACTCCGAACGCTCCAGCATCGTTGCATCCCTGAGATCAGCCCTGGACCGAATGAATCAAGCACCGAAAGATGAGACGCTCGACGACCGCATCGAAGCCGACCTCGACTTTCATCGCCTCCTCTGTCGGTCAGCGGACAACGAGACCCTCCTACATTCGTGGACCAACCTCGAAGGATCGATCCGCATGTCGATCATGTACGCCGGACGCGACAGAGCAGTAGGAAACATGGACGCCGACCGACACCACGAGATCGTGGACGCAATCGAAAGCGGTCGACCCGATGCCGCATTCGACGCCGTCCGAAACCATATGCGTTGGGCCGCAGCCAACCTCGTCGCTTAGTCCGCGCGGTTCGGGTCAGAGACCCACCGGTGCATCGCAGCAGCGCCGAGCCCTGACAGCGCACCGAGTGCGACCGCCGCCGCACCGAGCACAGCGACCCCGCTGATTACACCGACCACGATCGGACCTGTGAACATGCCGATGTCGTGGGTGAGACGCCATGCCCCGAGGAACTCGGCGCGATGGCCGGACGGCGCAGAGTCTGCCCCGATCGTCATGATGACGCCGTTGCTCAACCCGTTGGCGACGCCAAGTGAAACTGCGACCGCGCCGACCGCAATTGCGTTCGACGACAACGGAAGCGCCGCATAGCCGACCGCGAAGAACCCCATCGACGGCACCGCGACCGCACGCCGACCGTAGCGGTCCATCGCCACACCAGCCGGATAGGACAACAGCACGTCGACCGCACCGCTGATCCCGAAGATGACGCTCGTCGCGGCCGCACTCATTCCGATGTGTGCAGCCCACAAAGGCAGCAGCGCTGTACGCGAGGCCCGAGCGGCACCCATCAAAAGTGCTCCGGAACCCAAGGTGCTCAACAGTTTTCGATGCTCGACCAGCACGGAGGTCAGCGACCTCCCGACCCGATCACTACTTGCGGGCGGGCCGCGATCGGGTAGGGAAACCATCAACCCACCGGCGACGAGCGTCGCAACGAGTTGAACCCACAGCCCACCCGTGAGGCCCGACCAGTGCACCACGACCGCACCGATGAACGGCCCGAGGAAGAAGCCGAGACGCATGGACCCCGCCATGGTCGACAACGCCCGACCCAGGTCAACCGGACGCACCGACGAGACGACGTAGGACTGCCTGGCAAGCCCCCATACCGCGTTGGCGACCCCCATCAGCAGCATGCCGACACCGAGCACTGCGACGTTCCAGGCACAGATGCACAGCACGACACCGACCGCCCCGAGGACCGACCCGATCGCGACGGACCACCGCTCACCGATCCGCGCGACGGTCCGTCCGGCAGGCAGATCGCCCAACACCATTCCGAGTCCCGACAGTGCGACGATCACGCCCGCGATCGCTGCCGACGCACCGAGTTCGAGAGCCTTCAACGCGAAGATCGGGGCCGCCGCACCCTGACCGAGCCCGTAGACCGCGGCAGGAACGAACACCTGCAACGTCATGTCCCGCAGGCGAACGTGCGGGTGGGTCTCCTTCGAACAGTCGGGGTCTGCTGTGGCCGTCACCGCTCGCACAACGCGACGGGTACGCGGCTGATCACTGAGCTGCTGCGATCCCGCCGGCGAACCGACTCTCCGGGCGAGGAAGACCGAAGTGGTCGCGCAGGGTTGTGCCGGTGTACTCCGTTCGGAAGAGTCCGCGCTCCTGCAGGATCGGTACAACGGTCTCCGTGAAGACCTCGAGTCCGCCCGGGTAGTACGGCGGCATCACGTTGAAGCCGTCCGCGGCACCGCTGGTGAACCACGTTTCGATGGTGTCTGCGACCTGCTCGGGAGTACCCGCGAACACCCGGTGCCCGCGAGCACCGGCAAGGCGATGCAGCAATCCGCGCACGGTTGGTCGCTCGCGCTCGACGATACCTGCGACAACCTGCAGCCGACTGCGGGCGTTATCCGTGACATTGCCTGCATCACTGAACAATTCGAGCGGAACGGTGTCGTCCAACGGGAGGCTGCGGAGGTCCTTGCCGACGATTCCCTGCAGCTGAGCGAGTCCGTATTCGGGAACGGTCAGTTCGTTGAACTCACGCTCGAGCGCCTTGGCTTCGGCCTCGGTGTCCCCGATGAACGGACTGATGCCTGGCAGAATTTTGACGTGGTCGGGACTACGCCCGAAGGTAGCAACTCGCTTTTTGATGTCGGTATAGAAAGTCTGGGCATCTTCGAGGCGCTGATGTGCCGTGAAGATCGCCTCGGCATACTGACCCGCGAACGACCTGCCGTCGTTGGACGCGCCCGCCTGCACGAGCACAGGGTGGCCCTGCGGCGTGCGAGCGGAGTTGAACGGACCACGGACACGCAGATGCCTTCCAACATAGTTGATTTCGTGAATCTTGCCAGGGTCGGCGTAGATACCCGACTTCTGATCGAGGATGATCGCGTCGTCCTCCCAGCTGTCCCACAGCGCGCCGACAGCGTCGACGAACTCCCGCGCACGCGAGTAACGCTCGGCATGGACCGGATGTTCGGAAAGTCCGAAATTGGCTGCGGCCAAATCGGTTCCGGTGGTCACGATGTTCCAGCCCGCCCGACCTCCCGAGATGTGGTCCAACGACGAGAACAGTCGTGCGAGGTTGTACGGCTCGTAGTACGTTGTTGATGCCGTCGCAATGAGTCCGAGATGTGTTGTAGCGGCGGCGATCGCAGTGAGCAGAGTGATCGGCTCCAGACCGGGAGCCGCGTTGTACTTCACATTCGTACGCAACGCTGGGCCGTCGGCGAAGAACACCGCGTCGAACTTTGCGGCTTCCGCGGTTCGGCCGATTTCCTGGTAGTACGTGACGTCGTAGATGCGGTCCGGTCGACTGGCCGGGTGCCGCCACGCTGCTTCGTGGTGACCGGACGGGTAGATGAAGGCGTTGAGGCTCAGCTGACGTTTCTGGTCGGTCATATCGATGCCCTTTCGGAGTTCATGCGGTCGCCGCCACGGGTTCGCGTTCGACGCCGAGGCTGGTCAGAAGGATTTCGCGAAGTTCGATGAACTCCGGATCACGATGTGTGCGTGGACGGTCGAGTTCGATTCGCAGGTCGAGCGCGATCGAACCTTCGTCGAGCACGAGGACACGATCGGCAAGCAGCACTGCTTCGTCGACGTCATGCGTCACGAGCAGCACTGCGGGCCGATGCCGCTCGCACAGTTCTTGAAGTAGCACGTGCATCTTGATCCGAGTCAACGCATCGAGCGCGCCGAACGGTTCGTCGGCGAGCAAAAGTTCCGGCTCGCGCACGAGTGACCGCGCAAGCGCTACGCGTTGCTGCTCGCCACCGGAAAGCTCTTTCGGCCAGGCCTTTTCACGGCTGGCAAGGCCTACCTCGGCAAGCGCAATCTTGCCGCGCTCGTGGGCGTTCGGACCGCCGAGTCCGAGAATCACGTTGTCCAGCACCCTCGCCCACGGCAGCAGTCGTGAATCCTGGAACACCACTGACCTGTTCGCGGGAACGTCGAGTGCGCCGGACCCTGGAACGTCGTAATCGAGCTCCGCCAATGCGCGCAGCAGCGTGCTCTTGCCCGATCCGCTGCGACCGAGCAGCGCGACGAATTCGCCACGAGCAATCTCGATGTCGACGCCACGAAGCACAGCCCGACCGTCGAAGCCCCTGCTCAAATCCTTTGTCCGCACTACCGATTCACTCAGTCCCCCAGTGATTGGCGCCATGACAACGCCCTCCTTTCGATCGCGCGCACTCCGATGTCGCTGAAGAGGCCGAACAGTGCGTACACGACGAGTCCGACGACGATGATGTCGATCTGGCCATACAGCCGAGCTTGGGTCATCAGATAGCCGATCCCGCTCGTGGCGTTGACCTGCTCGACGACCACCAGCGCGAGCCACGAAATCGTGACTGCCATTCGCAATCCGGTGAAGAACCCCGGCAGCGAACCCGGCAGCGCAACGCGACGGATGAATTGCAGACGCGAAAGGCCGACGGTTTCGGCAAGTTCCACGTGGCGCGCATCGACACCACGCAGATGAGCGTGTGTATTGATGTAGACCGGAATGAGCACACTTGTCGTGATCACGATGATCTTCATCGACTCGCCGATGCCGAACCACACGATGAACAGTGGGATCAACGCCAACGTCGGGATCGCACGCTTGATCTGAATGGGTCCGTCGACGATCGCCTCGCCGATCCGGCTCAGTCCGGAAATCAGCGCAAGCACCACACCGATCAGCACACCGAGTACCAGTGAAATGCCAGCTCTCTGAACCGATGTCAGCAAGTTGCTCTGCAGCCGTCCGTCGGCGATCAGGTCGTGCGCGGCCTGAACCACGGTCGACGGAGCAGGCAGGGTCTGCGGATCGAGCACCCCGGTGGCCGAGGTGATGATCCACGCTGTCAGCAGCAGTGCCGGGCCTATCGCCGCACCGAACGGGATCGCGCGTCCCGGTCCGAGTCTGCGCGCCTTCACTTTTCGCTTGCCGAGCAGCGGGTCGCTGCTGTCGACCCGCGTCGACCCCGGAGACTGGACAACGTCGGGTCGTCGACGCGCAACCGGACGATTCAGCGACTGGACGGCCATCAGCTGGCCGTCCTTTCGAAGCTCGCGCCCGACTCGTTGACGGTCTTGGTGATCACGTCGTCGAACCTGAGGTCGAAGCCGTCGGCGGCCTTGACCTTCTTGGGCAGTTCACCTGCGTTGTCGATCACGTCGATCGTCTGCTGCTGGCGGTCGACAATCGCCTGATCCAGATGCGGGAAAGTGTAGGTGCCCAACGAATCCACAATGCGCTGACCATCTTCGGGCTCCAGCTTCTGGTTCTGCACGTAGTAGGACTGCAGCCAGGAATCCGGATGCGTGTTCGCCCATTGAATGGACCGAATGTATGCGGCGACGTAGGCCTGCAGCGCCGCAGCTTTCGCAGGATCCTGCAATGCCTCACGACGCGCGTAGAGGAAACTCAAACCAGTCGAGGTTCCGTCCGACTCTTCGATCGGGATCACAGACGCGCCGTCGTTACGCAGGTACCGAGTCAGGTTCGGTTCGTTCAGCGGAGCAACGTCCACCTGACCGGTGCGGATCGCGTCGGGGAACTCGGCGAGTTGCAATCGGATCAATTCGACGTCCGACGGAGCCAACCCGGCCTGGTCCAATGCACGCAGCACAACTGCCTGCTGAGCGGTGCCCTCGGCGTAGGCGATCTTGGTGCCCTTCAGGTCCGACAGCTTGGTGACGGACTTGCCCGGCGCAACAGCGAGGCGGATGCTGTTCGGATCGGACTGCAGTGCCGCGATGATCGGAACGTCCTGCCCCGCAACAAGTGCCTGAATCGGCGGGGTGTCGCCGACATAGGCGACATCGGCCGCTCCGGCACGGAAAGCCTCCAGAACAGCGGGTCCACCGACGAAGTTGGCAAATTCGTATTCGAACGGCAACTTGTCGAGCTCGCCGGATGCGCGCAAGAACCGCTGCTGACGCTCGGTCTGATCGGCGATCACAAGCTTGGTGCCTGGCGGGATTTCGGTCGGCAGTGCCGCGTCGGACGCGAGCGCGTTTTCCGGGGCTTCTTCGCCTGCGCAACCGGTCAGAACGGTTGCGGATGCCGCGAGCGCTGCGAGAACGAGTGCAACACCACGGCGTCCTCGACGACGGGGTGTGTTGCGAAATGAGGTCATGGGGAGATTCCACCGCCGAAGCGGTGGGAGCAACACCATTTACGTTGTCGTGATCGGAACTGCCCTAGATCGGTGAATTATTGCGTTCCACTCGCGCAGCAGCTTCCAAGACCATCCACCCGCTCAGCTGGACGGAGAAGTCACGCTCGGGAATCGAGGACGACCCGACCGCACCATCGGTGAACCTTGCTATCGCGTCACCGACACCCGGAACCTGTGCTGGGACCGACCAATCCGGACCGAACACGGGTAGCCCTTCGTGATCGTGTTTGTTGTCCCATGCTGCCGTCGCAGATGTCGTGACAATCGCAGCAGCTTTGGCTCGCGCTGCCCTGTCGAGCGGCGCAGCACCCGGCAGCGTCGTCGCAACGAAGGCAAGGTATCTGGCGAGAATTCCGGAGAACAAGCCACCGTCGCCGCCACCGACACCGAAAATCACTCCGCCGGTGGTCATTCCACGTTCGACGGCATCGACGAGAGCGTGCACTCGAGCGCTGTGTCGCGGATCGCCAACCTGCACAGCGAGTTCCGTCTCCAACCCGAGCGTGACCCCTTGGCAATAGGTATAGAAGGTGCGTTCCATCTTGCGTTCGGTGCGTGCCGGACGAATACCGTCGAAGATCAAGCCGGATTCGGGATCACGCAGTGTCGTATCGATCCAGTCCGCCATTTCCTGTGCGCGCCAGATCTTTCCGGTGCGCGCCAACATGATCCCCGCGGGACCGTTCGCTGGTGCGTTGTAGAAGTCGGAACCCTTGCACCACGGAATGCCGCCGCCCTGCTCCGGCGCCCAGGAGTCGTACAACTCCGCTTCCAGCGTCGCGATCGGACCGCGGTGATCGATGAGCAGATTGCGTTCAGCACGCTCGAGTGCAAGGCCGAGCCACGCCATATCGTCGTAGAAGGTGTTGGTCCAGCCGGTCGTATTGCGCAGGCGATGCGAGCGAAACAGCTTCTCGACTCGCTTGAGTCGACGCGGCGTCACATCACGTTCGGCTGCATCGATCGCGCAATCGATGAGATGCGCCTGCCACCAGTAGTGCCATGGCAACCAGGCGATCCGCTCCTTCGGCACTGCCGGATACGCGACGACTCCGAGTTTGGTGAACGGGAGAGCCCACACCCGGCGCAGGTGTCGAGCGACGACGGCCGCCTCGGCCGCATCCGCACGGTCTCCCCACAGCTGCGCATTCATGACTCGATCTTGCCGCAACGGCTACCAGGCGGTGCCAAGATCGGCATGTTGCCTTATCCACGCGTGCATCGCAATGCCAGCCGCGACACCGGCATTGATGCTTCGCGTCGAACCGAATTGCGCGATCGACACCGTCATCGCGGCGGCGTCGCGAGCGTCGGAGGTGACGCCCGGGCCTTCCTGCCCGAACAGCAGGATGCAGTCACGTGGTAGATCCGCCGTCTCCAGCGGAATCGAACCCGGTGTGTTGTCGACCGCAACGACCGAAAGTCCTTTGTCACGAGCAAAATTCAGCAGCGCTGCTACGTCGGCATGATGTTCGATGTGCTGGTAGCGGTCGGTGACCATGGCACCGCGACGATTCCACCGACGGCGGCCGACGATGTGCACTGCCGCGGCGGCGAACGCGTTGGCGGTGCGAACAACTGTCCCGATGTTGGCGTCGTGGGCGAAATTTTCGATCGCGACGTGAAACGGGTGCCGGCGGGCGTCGATATCTGCGACGACTGCTTCGCGGGTCCAGTAGCGGTAGGCGTCGACGACGTTGCGCCGATCCCCGTTTTCGAGAAGTTCGGCGTCGTAGTACGGATCGGTCGGTAGCGGAGTGCCGTGTTCGAGCGCCCACGGCCCGACCCCGTTCGGGTTCTCACCCCATTCGGTCGGTCCGAGTTCCGGGTCACGTTCGCCGTCGGTCCGATCCGCGTCCGCCATCAGCTGCGCGTCAGTACGCGGTTGATAGTTCTGACAACGAAGTCGGGCGAGTATTTCGCCGCGATGGCCAAGGCCTTTGCCTGGATGCCGACCGCATAGTGGACGCCGGGCAACCAACTGCGGTTGCGCGTGACGCTCCAGATTTCGTTGCCGACGTCCTCGGCCGTGAGTCGGATGCCGAGCGACTTCGTCGATCCGGTTTCGACGCCGTCGACCATCGCGGTTTGCACGAAGAGCGGCCACATCGCGATGACACGGATGTTGTGTTTGCGCCATTCGAGGTCGAGCGCCTCGGTGATGCTCTTCACCGCGGCCTTGGTAGCGCCGTAGGTCGCGAGCTCCGGCTGGCCGTAGATTGCCGACGCCGAGCAGAGGTTGACGACCTGGGCACCCTCGGTGTCGCGCAGATACGGGAACGCGGCGCGGGTGCCATAGACGACGCCTGCAAAGTTGATGTCGATCATGCGCAGATGCACCGACGGGTCCATCTCTTCGAACGGTCCCGCGGTGAGCACTCCTGCGTTGTTGATCAGGATGTCGAGCCGTTGGTGTGCGGTCCAGAAATCGTCGAGCGCGGACTGCCAGTTCTTCGGGTCTGCGACGTTCATCAAGCCCGCGTATGCGCTGCCACCCGCAGTGGTGATTTCGTCGCGAACCTTGCGCAAGCCCGGCTCGTCGACGTCGTACAGACCGACGAGATAGCCCTCTTTCGCGAACCGCAAAGCTGTCGCGCGGCCGATGCCTGCGGCAGCGCCGGTGATGAACACGGTCGGTTTACTCATGTGCCAAGGGTATTTGCTCGCGGCCTCACGCCGTACGTCGGCGCAGGGTCGCGGCACCGCCTGCGATCAGGAGCAGCGCAAATACCACGATGACGGCGAGGTCGCGCCACATCAGATCGGTCGGCAACGGGTAGGTTTCCACCTCACGAAGGGCCTCGGCCGCGTAGCGCAACGGCATGACGTTGCTCAGGGCCTGTAGGGCGCCGGACATCTCCTCACGTGGCCAAATGAGTCCGCAGAGCAGAATTTGCGGCACAACGATCGCGGGCATGAACTGCAGCGCCTGGAACTCCGACTTCGCGAACGCACTCGTGAGCAGACCCGTCGACGAGCCGAGTACAGCTGTGGACGCTGCGATCAGAATCACAACCGCAACGCTGCCCTGCGAGCGCAGACCGAGCAGTCCGTACGTGACAGCAGACGCCACACTGGCCTGGATTATGGCAACAAGCGCGAAGGCGATCCCGTAGCCGAAGAGCAGGTCGAGCTTCTGCACGGGCGTACTCAGCAGCCGTTCGAGCGTGCCACTCACCCGCTCCCGCAGCATCGCGACGCTCGTGACCAGGAACATCGACACGAACGGAAAGATGCCGAGCAGCATGAGGCCGATCTGATCGAAGATGTCGGGTCTGCCGTCGAAGATGAAGCGCAGCAGCGTCAGCAGCATGCACGGGACCAGTAGGAGTACTGCGAGTGTGCGTCGGTCGTGCCAGATCTGGGTCAGCACGCGGCCGACAGTGTTCAACGTGATCCTGACACTCATGCCGACACCTCGTCCTGGGCAAGAATGAGTTCGAGAAATGCGTCTTCCAAATTGCGGGCGCCCGTCGACTCGAGCAGTTGAGCCGGCGTCTCGTCGGCAAGTAGTTTGCCTTCGCGGAGCAGGAGCAACCGGTCGCAGCGGTCGGCTTCGTCCATGACGTGGCTCGAGATCAGCAGCGTCGTTCCCGCGTCCGCCAAGTCGTGGAACTGCTGCCACAGGTCGCGGCGCAGTACCGGATCGAGTCCCACGGTCGGCTCGTCCAACACCAGCAGCGCGGGCTGCGCAACCAACGCGCAGGCGAGCGACACCCGTGCGCGTTGACCGCCCGACAGGGTGTCGACCAGCTGTCCTGCAATGTCTGCGAGCCCGACATTGGCGACGGCGGTATCGGCGACTGCGGCACCCGCGCCGTAATTGCGCGCAAAGTAGCGCGCGTTCTGGGCGATGGTGAGATCGCCGTATACGGACGGCGACTGCGTGACGTACCCGACCTCACGACGTAGGCGCTTGGATCCCGCGTCGTCACCGAGGACGATGACCGACCCGGACGTGATCTTCTGGACGCCGACGATCGCGCGCAGCAGGGTTGTCTTGCCGGAACCACTCGGTCCGAGCAGTCCCGTCACACTGCCCTTACCAACGGTGAAGCCGACGGTGTCCAGCACGCGCTTTCGGCCTCGCACGACAACCAGGTCGGTCACATCGATCGCTACATCCGTTGGGGCCAAGCCAGTTTCGTCCATATCGGTCCTCATGTCGGGGGCGCTATCGACACCGGTTTGTTGACATCGGAGACGACGAACTCGAGCGCGCCACCTGCGGGAAACGTCAAGATCGTGCGCAACGGCACATGCGGTGCGCGCACTCGCAACCACACGGTGAACTCGGCGCCCGATGCCGCATCTGGCAGGATGGCCGCGAGCGTCGTTTGCGGGACATTGCCCCTCAGCTCGAAAGCAGCAACCCCGTCGAGTTCCGTTTTGGCGAATGTCGTCGGGGCTTCGAGCGTCGAAAACAGTTGGCTGATGCCACGTTCGGGATCGAGCATGGCGGCTGGACTCGGTAGCGCCACCCCTGCAGGTGCGGGTGCGTACTTACCGGACGGTCCCTTCACGAACAGGACACCGTCGGATTCGATGAAATCAATCGTGCCGAGATCCGTCACTGCACTCCCCGCGGAGGCGGCGGGGCTGGATTCGCGGCTGATATCGGCGTCGAGGCGCTGTAGCGACAAGCCTGGGACCGAACCGTCCGCCGTCACCGCGAGGTGCGCGCTGGAGATGCTTTTCGTTGCGTAACCGGCATTTCGGATCATCAATTGGGCGTCGGGGAGGCCGCCGGAGCCGTCGCCCGAGCAGCCGCTGACGAGAACGAGTGCAACGAGGATCACGCCGATCGATCGTCGCTTCATTCACACCCCCTCGTTGGGTAGTGACGGTACGTGGCGCGGGCAGCCGACGGCAGCCCACAACAGGCATATTCTTGACGGGGAGGGTCACGTGAACCACGAGCGAATACTGCGCACCGTGCTCGGCATCAGCGCCTGCTATGTAATCCTGCTCGCGGTCTGGGCGGGATGGCTGATCGAACACACCCCACCAGGCACGATGCCGTATCAAATCGCCGGACTCCTCGGGCTCTTCGGATTTCTGATCGGCGTCGGGATGATGTTGGCAAACAGGCCGACACGCGAGGACCGACGGCTACGCAAACGCGGCCTCGAAGGTTGGGCGCGGATCGACGATGCACACTCCGTCGGGCAGACCGACCACGCGACCGAGCTCACCGAACTGGAACTCACACTCACCGTGCCAGGATCCGAAACCTACAGCGGGCGAGTGGTTTACGACCTCTCGCCGGTGGATTGGCCACGATTTGCAGTTGGCGAGACGCTGTCCGTGCGGGTGGACCCACAGAACCGTGATCGGATCATTCTGTGCCCCTGACCAATCCGTTCGAGGGCGACTCCATCGACTGGCGATTTCCGATGAACAGCGCAATCGGCGCGACAGATGCACCACCTGGATTGGTCAGTGCATTCGAAGCGGTCGGGCGCGATCTGCAGTATCTGCGCTACGGACGCGACGTCGATCTGAGCCCGTTGCACTGGACACTGAGAATTGACGAGCACTACTTCGTCAGTATCGGCTGGGTCGCGGTCGGGAAAATCAAGGGTGGATTCGGCGGGTTCGAGCGCGGTGAGGACATGCCGTTCGATGCCTCTGCAGCGGAAGCGACCGTCTGGATCGCTGACCTGACGCAAACCGAGCTGGCCGGCTACGAAGATATCCAGTGGCCGTCGCGAGGCTGGCAGCTGCTACTCCCCCGGCTGATCGACGGCGTCGCGATGTGGGTCGACCCGCATGGCGATGTACCCGTCGCAGCGATAGGCGAGCTGGGCGCGACCGCATGAGGTAGGGGTGGACTGCGCACCGCGCAATCACACTGCGCACAGCCTCCAACACGCCGAACACTATGCGCAGTGACAGCGACGGTTGCGCAGTCCGACGGCCGACCATTCGACGCCACTCTCGGAGATAGGTGACAGGATCGACCTGTGGATGTGCGCGCCAGAAACAACGTGAGGATCACCGGGTCCGCCACTGGGCCGACGGTGCTGCTCGCGCACGGTTTCGGGTGCGATCAGAACCTCTGGCGTCTGGTTGCTGCGGAGTTGGCGCCGCATTTTCGGATCGTGTTGTTCGATCACGTCGGATCCGGCGCCGCCGATCCGTCGGCATGGGACACCGACCGTTACTCGACGCTGAACGGCTACGCCGAGGACGTCCTCGACATCGTTCGTGAGTTGAATCTGCAGGACGTGACATTCGTCGGGCATTCGGTGGCGTCGATGATCGGCGTGCTCGCCGTCGGCGCGGACCCGAGTCTGTTCCGGCAACTCGTCCTGCTTACGCCGTCCCCGCGCTACATCGACGACGACGGCTACCGGGGCGGCTTTTCCCGTGACGACATCGACGAACTTCTCGAGTCTTTGGACAGCAACTACCTCGGCTGGTCGCACGCGATGGCGCCGCAGATCATGGGTACACCCGACCGACCCGAACTGAACGACGAACTCGACGACAGCTTCTGCCGAACCGATCCGACGTGCGCGAGCGCCTTCGCGCGGGCGACGTTCCTGTCCGACAACAGGGCCGACCTCGCGCGGGTGTCGCTACCGACCCTCGTGATCGACTGTGCGCACGACACTTTGGCGCCACCGGAGGTCGGCGCCTACGTGCATCAGCAAATCGCCGGAAGCGAACTCGTCACCCTGGACGCAACGGGGCACTGCCCGCACCTGAGCTACCCGAAAGAAACCGCGGCTGCGATTGCCTCGTTCGTCAGGAAGCGATGACCGCGGACCGCCGAATCCCGGGCGAACCGCGGGACGACCTTCTCGACGAGACGATCGAGGACCTCTACGAAAACGCGCCCTGCGGATACCTGACTACCTGGCCCGACGGGCGTATGTCCGTGGCCATGAAAAAGTCCCCACTGGTGGCCAGTTCTAGGTCCCCACGGGTGGCCAGATAAAAGTCCCCACCCGTGTTCGTTGTGTCGTACGGGAGCTCGAGGCCTGGGCGGTGACGGTGAAGGTGCCAACCACACACCACACCGCCCAGGGAGTTTCCATTGAAGTCTGCGAGGGACCGCATGGTTATGCGGGTGAAAGTCAAGGGGCTGACGCGTCCAGCCTGTTGAGGATGCCGTCGAAGATCTTCTCTCGTCCGACTTGCCCCTTGTCGTGGGCGTCGTCGCGTTGCCGTTCGAGTGTCGGCTTGAATTCGATCGTGGTGACGAAGAAGGTGCAGGACTCGCAGATCGATTCGAAGTGGCAGTCGAGGTCGACGGGTCGAGCGCAGTATCCGTTGCCGAGCATCCGCCGGTGCGTCTCCCGCCGGAGTTTCGCCATTTCGGTGCCTTCGGCCTCGGCGGGCAGCTGGTGCGGCTGGTCGTAGAGAGCTTCGACCTTTTCGGTGACGGCGAAGTATTCGTCGGCCACCGTCCGGTCGGCGATGCGCGCGTAGACGAGGGTCATCGCGAGCGATTTATGCCCTAGTAGAGCGGCGATCGATTCGAGTGACATGCCGCGGTTGATGGCTTGCGTGGCGAGGGTGTGACGAAGTTGATGAGGGGTCACGTGCCCGATTCCGGCTGCCGACGCCACTGCGGTCAGTGCGGTGTTGAGTCGAGATGCGTTGATACGACGTCCTTTTTCGATGAACAACAGATCGGAACGGACGGTCTCACCGCGGGCTGTGAGCCACTGATCGAGCAGTGTCTTGACCTGCGGGTGCAGGGGGACGTAGCGATCGGTGTGCAGTTTGCCGAGCGGGACCCGCAGCCAGAACGAGGAGCCGATCTGCACCACTGCGTTGATGGTCAGCCCGAGAAGTTCGCTGCTGCGTAGTCCGGTGCGAGCGAGTAGTTCGACGGCGGTGCGGGTGAACACATCGGGATGGGCGCGGACGGCGACGAGCAGCTTCGCCGCCGCGGCGTCGTCGATGAACCGTGGCAGCGGGTCGTCCTTGATCGGCAGATCGCGGCGCATGATCGGCGAACGGCGCGGCGCATCGGAGATGTCTAGTTCGTCGAGCCGGTCGAAGAACGCGGCCAGTGTTCCGAGTCGAGTGCGGATCGTCTGATTCGCCATCGTGGGCCCACGGTTTCCCGGGCGCGCGGCAAGCCAGGCTTTGTAGGCCTGAACGTGGTTGCGGCGAACTGCGGCAACCGTTTTCACCTCCGGGTGCTGGTCGACGAGGTAGCCGGCGAATGCCCGCAGGGAGGTGTCAATGGCCGTGATCGAGTTGGGTCGGAGCCGAACCGACAGTTGGTCGAGGTAGTCGCGCAGGGTCGCGGCGAGCACGGGGGCGTGGTCGATGATGTTCTGCCAGTCCGCATCTCGGCGTCCCCCGCGGCCGTTGCCGCGGGAGGGAAGGGTGTCGAGGTGCCCGAGGTGGAAGAGCACTGTCTGCATGCCGAACACGTTCGCCGACAGGTTCCGGACGGGGCGTTGGCCGAGACGCGCAGCAGCTTGGGTGCACTGGGCGAGTCCATCGGCGATGCGGGTGGCGCTCAGTCGTGTCGGCGAACTAGTGCAGACCGCGGCGATCAACAGCAGTGCACTCCACTGACGCCGTGCGATCGTGGCCGGAACTCCGAGAGCGTCTGCGGTGAAGGCGAATTCGGCGGAGAGCTGGGGGTGGACGAGGTCGCCGATGGCAGCCAAATGGCCGCGGCATGCCAAGAGGTAATCGGCGGACGGAGCCAGTTGCGCGGTGACGATCAACCACGCTACGAACCGTCCGCACGAGTCTTGGGCAGCGAGCTGGACGGCCAGTGGGGCCTGCTGCCAGCCGGCCGGGTCGGCGAACGCGGCGAGAAACGCGCGTGCTTCGCGACGGCGTTTGACGGCGGAGGATGCGGTGAATGTGGCGTAGCAGTGTGCCAGCTGAGCTGGCGTGCGCGTCGCGGTGTGGTTCACGGCGCGTCCGTCGCGGTGGCGTCGATAGCAGTGATGGCGTGGCGGTATTCGGCTTCGAGCCAGCCGTTGGCCAGGTGCAGATAGATCCGGGTGGATTCGATGGACCGGTGCCCAGCCTGGGCTTGGACCGCTTCCAGTGCCATGCCCGCCTCGCGCAACCGGGTCAGGCAGGTGTGGCGCAGTTGGTGGCAGGTCAGTGCGACGCCGCTGCGGTGCGATGCGCCGCGGATGATCTCGTCGAGCCCGGCCGTGGACAACGGGTGTCCGCGCCGTGGCCCCTTGAGGACGACGAACACGCGGTTGGTGCTGGTCGGCGGGCGTTCGTGCTCGAGGTAGTCGGCGAGAACGGTGAAGAACGTCGCGGACACCGGGACCAGTCGTTGGTGTCCGCCCTTGCCTTCGGCGACGAACAGCCGCTTCTCACCCACCCGGATATCGTCGAATCTCAGGCCGAGCACCTCACTGCGTCGCAAGGCTCCGAGGAGCATGGCGTGTGTCATGGCTCGGTCTCGGGCGGTGCGCAGCGCGGCGAGGAATCTGTCGACGTCGGCGGGGCCGAGGACTCGCGGCAACGTCCGCGGGGTCCGCACCAGCGGCACACCTCGTCCTCGCGTCGTCGCGCGGCGGCTCGCGAGCCCACCTGGCACCGGGTTGACCGCGATGCCGGCGTCGCCGCGGGCGATCAGATAGGAGAACAGGCCGGACACGGAGGTCAGTCGGCGTTTCACTGTCCGCGCCGCCAATCCGGCCTCACCGTCTTCGAGTCGAACCACGGTCGGACCCCGGCGCGGGGCTCGTTGGTGTTTCAAGAATTCCAGCACATCCCGGGTGGTCACCATCGACGGCTCCTTGGGCACGACGGTGAAGAACACCTTGAGGTCGTAGGCGTTGGCCAGCACCGTATTCGGGCGTGCACGTGCGGCAACGAACTGCAAATAGTCATCGACATCGGGATCACCCAACGACGCCGAACGGTTGTCGGCAGTGGGAAGGACAAGGCACGGAATCCAGGCCATCAAGCACTCCTTCAGCAGAGGCTCGACAGCCTCGGGTTCGATTGAGTGGATCACCTACATATTCATGGACATCATTTCCGCGTATCGAGAAGTCGGAACCTATCGAGGGGCCGCCGATCTGTGCGGCACCACCCACAAGACCGTGAGGCGAGTCGTCGAACGGTTCGAAGCCGAACAGCACGGTCACGACTCGACTGAGCGCGTCGAGCGGCCGCATAACTACGACGTCGTGATCGAGCTCGTCACCGAGCGAGTGGCCAAATCCAACGGCAGAATCTCAGCGAAACGGTTGCTGCCGATCGCCCGGACCGCCGGCTACGAAGGCTCTGACCGCAACTTCCGTCGCCTGGTCGCGGAGGCGAAAGCGTTGTGGCGCAAAGACCATCACCGCGGACGACGCCCCGCAGTCTGGACCCCCGGTGAGTACCTGGTGATCGACTGGGCCACCGTCGGTGGCGGGTTGCACCTGTTCTGTGCCGTACTCGCCTTCTCTCGGTGGCGGTTCGTCGGCTTCGCCGACAACGAACGCGCGACCACCACCCTCGGATTCATCGCCGCGGCAATGGACGCGATCGGTGGTGTCCCGTTGAAAGTACTCGCTGATCGGATGGGCTGCCTCAAAGGCGGTGTGGTCGCCAACGTCGTCGTCCCGACACCGGAATACGTCCGTCTGGCAACCCATTACGGGTTCCGCCCGGACTTCTGTCATGCCAACGACCCGCAATCGAAAGGCATCGTGGAGAACCTGGTCGGCTACGCCCAACGCGACCTCGTCGTCCCGTTGCTCACCGACGCCGACATCGCCGGTAAACCGGTCGACGTCCACACCGCCAACGCCGCAGCGCAGGCGTGGTGTGCCGAGGTCAACGCCCGAGTGCATTCGGAGATCGCGGCGATCCCCGACGAACGGCTGATCACCGAACGTCAACTGTTGCAACCCTTGCCGTCGCTACGTTTGCAGATCGGACCCGCACCGGTCACCCGCAAGGTCGACCGCCTGTCCTGTGTCCGGTTCGCCTCGGCGCGGTATTCGGTGCCGACCCGGCTGATCGGCACCACCGTCACCCTGCTCCAAGACGGTGGCCGGTTGCTGATCGTGCAACCCGGCACCGGGGAGGTCGTGGCCGATCATGAACTGGCCGCACCAGGCACGGCGTCGGTCCACGACGACCATTACGACCGACCCCGGCCGGCACCCGATCGTGGTCCGCGCCCGAAAACGGCTGTGGAGCAGCAGTTCTGTGGACTCGGGCCCGATGCGGAAGCGTTTCTCGTCGGGGCTGCCGCGATCGGCAACACCCGCCTCGGCTCGGAACTGGAGATCCTGCTCGCTCTCGGTGCCGCGCACGGGCCCGATGCGTTGATCGGTGCGTTGGCGCGGGCGGTGGCGTTCAAACGGTTCCGTGCCGCCGACGTCCGCTCGATCCTGGCCGCCGGTGCCGGCACCCCGCACCCCCGTCCCGCCGGTGACGCCCTGATCCTGGCCCTGCCCACCAGTGCGACCCGGTCGTTGGATGCCTACAAGTTCAGCCCCGATACGGCGATGCCATGACCACCACCGCGCAGGTAACGCCACCGGCGGCACCGCCGTTGCCGGCCGATCTGGATGCGGCGTTGCGGCGGCTCAAACTCGGCACCATTCGCCGCACCGCCCCGGAGGTGTTGTCGCGAGCGAAGATTCAATGCTGGACACCCGAAGAGGTGCTTCGCACGTTGATCGAAGCCGAGATCGCCGCTCGTGATGCCTCCAACGCCGCCACCCGACTCAAGACCGCGGCGTTCCCGGTCGCGAAAACTCTCGACACTTTCGACGTCGCGGTGTCGTCGATCCCGGCAGCGACGTTCTCCTATTTGTCGAGCTTGGAATGGGTTCGCGCACATGCCAATCTGGCGATGATCGGTCCGACGGTTATCGAGGG
>NZ_JBIMSN010000079.1:0-70803 GCF_043944905.1 Antrihabitans spumae | reverse complement strand
AACCCAATCCGAAACAGATCAAGCCGGCACGTCAGCCCGGAGAAAGATCTGGGCTAGGCACAAAAACAACTGACAATTCCTCCGCCCATTCGACTAACACCGCGTTACATGTTCGCCTCCGGCCACACATTTGCTATATCGATCGCTAAATTGATTCCAAGCGCAGTACACGCGTCACTGTCAGCGCCTAGTGTGGAATCCGCTCGCCTGGCCGAGAGAAACGGGGCGCGATATGAGCGATCAGGGATGCGGCATCGATATCGGTGGTAGCGGTGTCAAGGGTGCGATAGTCGACCTCTCCGACGGTTCGCTCGTCGGTGAGCGAATTCGAATAGACACCCCCCAACCGGCCACCCCCGAGGCCGTTGCAAGCACCGTCGCCGAGATCGTCAAGCAACTCGGCTGGGAAGGCGCAGTTGGCATTACGTTGCCCGCCGTCGTCACCGGCGGAGTCGCGCGCACCGCGGCCAACATCGACAAGTCCTGGATCGGGACCGACGCCGTCGCCCTTTTCAAAGACGCGTTGGGCGGCAACAGCGTCGTCGTGCTGAACGACGCCGACGCCGCAGGATTGGCCGAGGACAAGTACGGCGCAGGCAAGGATGCAAAGGGCGTCGTGATCTTGTTGACCTTCGGCACGGGGATCGGCTCGGCGGTCATGACCAACGGAGAGTTGGTGCCCAACACCGAGTTCGGGCATCTGGTCGTGGATGGCAAGGAGGCCGAACACCGCGCGGCCTCGTCGATCAAGGAACGTGACGAACTCTCCTACAAGGACTGGGCCAAAGAGGTGTCGCTCGTTCTGACCCATATCGAAGACCTGATGTGGCCCGACCTGTTCGTCGCAGGTGGTGGAGTTAGCCGCAAGGGCGACAAGTGGATTCACCGACTGGACAATCGAACACCTGTGGTGCCGGCAGCGTTGCTGAACACGGCGGGAATCGTAGGCGCGGCAATGGCGGCCGAACGGACTTCGAAGGGGAACGATGTCGAGTAGCAGCACAGGAACTACCGACCCGCACGTCGTCGTATTGTTCGGCGCCACAGGGGATCTCGCGAGACGCAAGCTTCTGCCCGGCATGTTTCACCTTTCGATGTCCAAGCTCGCACCTGACCTGCGCATCGTGGGAACGTCGCTGGAGGACTTGGACACCGAGAAGTTTCGCGCCATCGCGAAGGAGGCCTGTCACGAGTTCTCCAGTCGCCCGATCCTTCCGGAGGAATGGGAGAAGTTCGAGGAGACGATCTGCTTCGTCCCGACCGCGGACGGTCCGGAGGCCTTGTCTGCCGTGGTCCGCGAGCAGGCAGGCAAGCTGGCAGGCGACGTACGGCTGCTGCACTACCTCAGCGTTCCGCCGAGGGCGGCAACAGCGGTGCTGAAGACGCTCGAGGAAGCCGACCTGGTGAAGCACGCACGGATCATCATGGAGAAGCCCTTCGGCACCGATCTCGAAAGCGCCAAACAGCTCAATGCATCCATTCACGAGATCTTCGCCGAGGAGCAGGTCTTCCGGATCGATCACTTTCTCGGCAAGGAAGCGGCACAGAACATCCTCGCGTTCAGGTTCGCGAACGGTTTGTTCGAGCCGATCTGGAATCGGAACTTCATCGAGCACATCCAGATCGATGTGCCGGAGAAGCTCACGCTCCAGGGCCGAGCTGCTTTCTACGAGCCCACAGGCGCTTTCAAGGACATGGTGGTGACGCACCTGTTCCAGATTCTTGCGTTCATGGCAATGGAACCACCGACCGAACTTGCACCGGCCGCCATCAGCGAGGAGAAGAACAAGGTCTTCCGTTCGATGCGTCCGCTCGACGCGAGCACCGTCGTTCGTGGCCAGGTTCGCGGGTACCGAGACGAACCCGGTGCGTCGCCGGAGTCCGATACCGAGACGTTCGTCGCCCTCAAAGCCGAGATCGACAACTGGCGCTGGGCAGGAGTTCCGTTCTATCTGCGCACGGGCAAGTATCTCGCCGACGGTCAACGCATCATTTCCATCGCTTTCCGCGAACCGCCGAAGAGTATGTTCCCAACGGGTTCCGGCGTCGGCGCGCACGGACCCGATCACCTGACGTTCGACCTCGCCGACGCGTCGAAGATGTCGCTGTCCTTCTACGGCAAGCGTCCCGGCCCTGGTATGAAGCTCGACAAGCTCAGCCTGCAGTTCGCGATGCAGGAAACCGAGCGGGTCGGCGATGTGCTGGAAGCCTACGAACGCCTCATCCTCGACGCGATGCACAACGACCACACCCTGTTCACGACATCGGCTGGTATCGAACGACTTTGGGAGGTATCGCAGCCGCTGCTCGACGATCCACCACCGGTCCGCGGGTACGAGCCGGGGTCGTGGGGTCCGAATGCGATCCACCAGCTGATAGCGCCGCGCGCGTGGCGACTTCCGTTCGAACGTGTGTGGCGGAGCAAGAAGGCATGACAGCGAGTTCGACGATCAGGAACGAAAGGGTTTTGTGATGCAGCTCGGAATGGTTGGTCTCGGCCGGATGGGTGCGAACATCGTGCGCCGCATCGCAAAGGACGGACACACCGCTGTGGTGTTCGACATGAATGCCGATGCGGTGAAGGAACTCGAAGGCGAAGGTGCCATCGGTGCGACCTCGATGGAGGACTTCGTAGCCAAACTCGAGAAGCCGCGAGTGGCGTGGGTGATGATCCCCGCCGGCATCACGGGTCGTGTGATCGATCAGCTCGCCGCGTTGCTCGAACCTGGCGACATCATCATCGACGGCGGCAACAGTCGCTACCACGAGGACATCAAGCGCGCGAAGGCCTTGAAGCCCAAGGGTATTCACTACATCGATATCGGCACCTCGGGTGGTGTGTTCGGCCTCAAGCGTGGCTTCTGTCTGATGATCGGCGGCGAGAACGAGCAGGTGGCGCATCTCGATCCGATCCTCAAGTCGATCGCTCCCGGTGTCGGCGAGGTGGAACGCACGCCCGGCCGCGAAGGCGAGCCCTCGACCTCGGAGCAGGGCTATCTGCACTGCGGTCCGGCTGGTGCCGGCCACTTCGTGAAGATGGTGCACAACGGCATCGAGTACGGCGCGATGGCGGCCTATGCCGAAGGCATGAACATCTTGCACAAGGCGAACATCGGGTCGCGTGAGGCAGGCGAATTCTCGGCGGAAGAGACGCCGCTCGAGCAGCCGGAGCTCTACCAGTACGACATCGATCTGAAGGAAGTCACCGAGGTCTGGCGGCGCGGGTCCGTCGTCGCGTCGTGGTTGCTCGATCTCACTGCGGCAGCACTCTATTCGGACCCGACGCTCGACTCCTACGGTGGTCGGGTCTCCGACTCGGGCGAGGGCCGGTGGACGATCGACGCCGCCATCGACGAAGGCGTTCCGGTGCCGGTGTTGGCTGCATCGCTGTTCCAGCGCTTCTCATCACGTGGCGAATCGCTGTATGCGGACAAGGTCCTCTCCGCTATGCGTAAGGCATTCGGCGGCCATCACGAGCTGCCGCACAAGTAGCCCGACACGACGAAGGCGCCCACCGGAATCCGGTGGGCGCCTTCGTCGTTTGTAGCAGTCGACAGGGGCTAATGATGCGCGGGCTGGAACTCCCCCGCCGCGACATCCTGCTCGGCACGGATCACGTGGACGACCGCGTTGATCAGCGCCAGGTGGGTGAAGGCCTGCGGGAAGTTGCCGAGGTGCCGACCTGTCGCGGTGTCGATCTCCTCGGCGTACAACTTCAGCGGACTTGCGAAGGCAAGCAGGCGCTCACAAAGTTGCTTTGCTCGTCGCAGTTCGCCGATCTCGACCAGCGCCGACACGAGCCAGAACGAACAGATCGTGAACGTACCCTCTTCGCCTTCCAAGCCGTCGTCCGTCGTGTCCACCTTGTAGCGCAGGACAAGTCCGTCGACCGTGAGTTCGTCGGCGATCGCGAGAACTGTTGCCTTGACGCGTTTGTCGTCGGCAGGCATAAATCTCAGCAGCGGGATCAGCAGTGCCGACGCGTCGAGTGAATCGTCGCCGTAACGCTGGATGAACACGCCGCGCTTGTCGACGCCGTTGGCCAAGATGTCGGCCTTGATCTCTTCGGCGATCTCGGCCCACTGCTGGGCGTAGGACTTTTCCCCATGCAGCGCAGCAAGTTTCGAGCCACGATCGAGTGCGACCCAGCACATCACCTTCGACGATACGAAATGCTGCGGCTCGCCCCTGACCTCCCAGATGCCGCGATCAAGATCCTGCCAGTGTTTGATCGCCTCTTCGACCTGCCGTTTGAGCAGCGGCCACAACGACTCCGGCACGTGCTCGCGGGAACGCACGTGCAGGTAGACCGAGTCGAGCATCGTGCCCCAGATATCGTGCTGCGCTTGGTTGTACGCACCGTTGCCGATTCGTACGGGCCGAGCGCCGTCGTAACCGTGCAGGTGCGAGAGTTCGGATTCCTCCAGCATGCGCTCGCCGCCGAGGCCGTACATGACCTGCAGCGTCTGCAAGTTGCCGTCTTCGTCTTCGGCTACGTCGGAGAGGAAGTGGAAGAAGTTGTTGGCCTCGCGGTCGAGCCCGAGCGTGTGCAGACCCCACAGCGCGAAGGTCGAATCGCGGACCCACGCGTATCTGTAGTCCCAGTTGCGCACGCCGCCAGGGGTTTCGGGCAGTGAGGTCGTAGCAGCGGCCATAAGCGCACCCGTCGGGGCGTAGGTGAGGCCCTTGAGGGCAAGAGCACTCTGCTGCAGGTAGCCCCGCCACGGGTGGTCGGGGAACTTGCCGATCGTGAGCCACTGTCGCCAGCATTCCGAGGTCTGCCACATCTTCTGGGCGGCTTCCTCTTGCGTCTTCGGCGCGGGTAGAGGCGACCACGACAGCGCGACGAAGGCTTCGTCACCCTCGACCATTCGAGTGCGTGCCTGGGCCTCGCGGCCTTCCAAGCCGAGGCGCAGGTTCGTCGTCAGCTTGAGTGTGGGTTGCGAGCCGTCCTTGCTGCCGGCACACGTCGCGGTCGCCTCTTCGTAGACCTCACCGGTGTATTCCCACTTTGCCGACTGCCGGTGGTAGTCGAAGGCCGGCTCGCAGCTGACCTCGAGTTCCACTGTGCCACTTACACATTTCACCATTCGGAGCAGGATGTGCTCGGCATCCCAATCCGTCGGTGCACGGCGATGGGTCTTCGAGCGCTTGTCGGTGTTGTGCCAGCCACCCATGATGAGCGCATCGTGCACTGTGAGCCAACCGGTTTCGGTCTGCCAGGTCGTCTCGACGATCAGACCACCGGGACGGTAGTGCCGCGCGGCGGGCACATTTTGGCCGTACGGACCGACTCTGAAGTGACCTGCACTGCGGTCGAGTATCGCTCCGAACACGCTCGGCGAATCAGGCCGCGGGGCGCACATCCACTCGACGGCGCCGTTCGGTGCGATGAGAGCCATCGTCTCGCAGTCGGATAGGAATGCGTACTCGTCGATCGGCGGGAACGGACTTCGGATCGGCATCGCCGCGTCGACCGACACCTTGGACGGTTCGGCGTGATCGGTGCCTGCCCTGCCGTTCGATTCCGGTACCCCGGGAGCGGGGGCTGCCCGCCGACTCGACTTCTTCGTGGTCTCGTTCGCCGCGGTCGCCATCGAAACATCATCCTCGACGCCGACCCGGCCTGTGCGCGAATTCGCGTACCGAATTGATACTCGTCTACCGAAACAATTTCGCTTGTCTTAACATTTTTACAATTTCGATATTCGGTAAAGCAATTCGACTCGCCTATTCAGAAATCAGGCGGCGATGCTCTCCTGTTTGGTATCGCGGAACACCATTTGCACCAAATTTCCTGGATTCAGCGTCGAGGTGGCTTTGCGCGCGAAATCGTTCGGAAGCGAGAGTCGGAAGACCTTCTTCCACGCCGATCCGACCTGCTGGACGAGCGAGCCACTGGTGTAGGTCAAGCCGTACCGGTCGAACAGTGCCTGCACCTTCGGCGCGATCTCGGCGTACCGGTTGCTCGGCAGATCCGGGAACAGGTGATGCTCGATCTGGAACGAGAGGTTGCCGGACATGAAGTGCATGACCCGACCGCCGGAAATGTTCGCGGACCCGAGCATCTGTCGCAGGTACCACTCGCCACGGGTTTCGCCGTCGATCGATTTCTTTTCGAACGTCTCGACACCCTCGGGAAAGTGGCCGCACATGATGACCGAGTGGGTCCACAGATTGCGGACCAGGTTCGCCGTCAGGTTCGCGGTCAATGTCGTCAACGCCGACGGACCAGACAGGAGCGGATGCACCACATAGTCTTTGGTCATCTGCTGCCGAATCTTGCGCAGGACTTTGTTGCGAGCTGCCTTGAATTCGGCTTCATCCTTGCGGCCTTGGAGGTATTTACCGATCTCCAGGTCGTAAGCGGCGATGCCATATTCGAAGAAGCACGCGTTGACGAAGTTCCACAGCGGCTGCGCCAGATAGAACGGCATCCAACGCTGTTCCTCGTCGACGCGCATGATGCCGTAACCGAGGTCGTTGTCCTTGCCGATGACATTGGTGTAGGTGTGGTGAAGTTCGTTGTGACCGTGTTTCCACAGCTCCGACGGCGACGCGTTGTCCCATTCCCACGTGGTCGAGTGGATCTTGGAGTCGCGCATCCAGTCCCACTGACCGTGCATTACGTTGTGGCCGATTTCCATGTTCTCGATGATCTTGGAAATCGACAGCCCGACGGTGCCTGCGAGCCATGCGGGCGGAAACAGCGAGACAAGGAGGACGCCCCGACTACCGAGTTCCAGCTTGCGCTGAAAGTCGATGACCTTGCGGATGTAGGCGGCGTCTCGCTCGCCACGATTGTCGAGCACGTCCTGGCGGATGGCGTCGAGCGATTGACCAAGCTCTTCGATATCTTCGGCGGACAGGTGAGCGATCGGATTGTTCGGCTTCTTCTGCAGTGTGGTCATGAGATGCCCTTCGCGGGGTGTTGGAGATCGATGTCAGAGATCGATGTCGCAGGAGCCGGCAGCTGCCGCCACACACGTTTGAATCAGTACCCCGTCGCCTGTTGCGGCGGTGGTGATGTCGCCGTTTCGCAGATCGCGAACGGCTCCTTCGCGTAGTGGAACGACGCAGCCGAAGCAGATGCCCATACGGCATCCGGACGGCATGATGACCCCGGCGGCTTCGCCTGCGTCGAGCAATGTCTGTGAACCTTCGGCTTCGACGACTGTGTCCGATCGTGCGAACGTCACGGTCCCGCCTTCACCCGCGGCGATGACGGTTGCCCGGAAGCGTTCGGTGTGGAGGCGATCGGCGATGCCGTCGTCGGACCACCGTTGTTCGACTGCGTCGAGCATCCCGGCGGGTCCACATGCCCAGGTCTCGCGATCGGCGACGTCGCCGACGAGTTCGTCGAGTTCGGCAACGTCGAGCATTCCGTCGGAATCGGTGTGCCTCTCGATCAGCCGAATGCGACCGGCACGGGCGAGTTCACGCAATTCGCCCGCAAAGATCACGTCGTCCGACGTCGGTGCCGAGTGCACGATGACGACGTCGTCGAGTCGATCGACGTGGTTGCGCAGCATGCCCATCACCGGCGTGATGCCGCTGCCAGCGGTAAGGAAGAGCACCTTCCGCGGCAAGTCGGCTCCGAGTGTGAAGTCACCTGTAGCGTGGTCGAGCTGGACGATCGTGCCAACTTTGGCCTCGCGGACCAGGTGGTTGCTGACTTTTCCGTTCGGGATCGCTTTGACGGTGATCGTGATGTTGCCGTCGACGCGACCGATGTCGGAGGTGAGCGAGTATGCACGCCACTGCCTGACCCCGTCGACGTCGACGCCGACGCGGATGTACTGGCCCGGCGTATGGACCTTCCAACCGCGGCCCGGCTTGATGACGATCGTCGCGGCGTCGCGGGTCTCGCGCCGGATCGCCACGATCCGGCCTCGTAGCTCGGTGCCGAACAGCAGCGGGTTGACGATGCCGAGGTAGTCGGCGGGAACCAACGGAGTTGTGACAAGCTCCGCGAACTTGACTGCGCGGTCGCGCAGCTTTGTAGTCGTCCTAGCTGCGGTCCTGGTCGCAATCGTTGTCATAGAACAAGCCTCGCCTACTCACGGGTATAAACTCTTGTCCTGTGAACGTGAACGACTACGTCACATTTGTTCGTAATGAATAGTTTTTGAGGAAGTGCGTTGCCGAAACCCGAGAACGAACCAGCCCGCGAGTACCGCGCTGTCTCCGACCTCGAACTGGACGGCGACATCATCGCCGCACTACAGGCCGGTCTTCCATCGGTAGCCGAGCACACCGTCGCCGCCATCATCGTCGAAGTTCCCAGCTACACCGGCGCACTCACCGGAACGATGGGCCACAACATCGAAAACGCGGTTCGTATGGCGCTCGCCGTATTTCTGCGCTTGGCTGCGCGGTCGAAACACTCCGATCCCGGCTCGCCGCTGGCACCGGCGTTGGACGCCGCTTACGAACTCGGGCGCGGCGAGGCACGCAACGGCCGAACGATGGACGCGCTGCTGTCTGCCTACCGAGTCGGTGCTCGGGTCGCGTGGCGTGAGCTGTCGACGACCGCCGTCGCCGGTGGACTACCCGCACCGACGATGGCGAAATTCGCGGAGTTGGTCTTCGAGTACATCGACAGCCTCTCCGCGTCGAGCGCGTCCGGCCACACCGACGAACTCGCAACGTCGGGTCGCGTACGCCAGCGTTACCTCGACAGGCTCGGTAAGGATCTGCTCACCGGAGCCGCGATCGAGAAGCTGGTCGCCAGCGCCGAGCGTGCTGACTGGACCCCACCCGAGACCCTCACAGCCGTCGCACTGCCGGTCGAGCAGGTCCGTACCGTCATGGTCGGTCTGCCGAACACCACGCTGCAACTTGTGGAAGACCTACCCGGCGTCGACGCGGCCGACACCGTGGCCGTACTCCTCGTCCCGGATCTCGGCGGCATCGACAGGCCTCGCCTACTGCACGCGCTGGACGGTCACGATGCAGTCGTCGGTCCGGCACGGGTGTGGACCGATGTGCTGACGTCCTATCGGCGCGTCCTCCGTGGTCGTGCGCTGCCTCGGTCCACCGACGCGAAGGTCGTCGATACCGACGCTCGCCTCGCCGAACTCGTCCTCGGCGCCGACGCCGAAGCGCTTGCCGATCTGCGTCACCAAGTGCTCGCTCCCCTGGCGACGCTGCGACCGAACACCGCCGAGCGGCTTGCAGAAACCCTGCGGGCGTGGCTGTTGCACCAAGGCAATCGTGACAACGTCGCTGCCGCGCTGTTCGTCCATCCGCAGACCGTCCGATATCGCATGGGCCAGTTGCGTGACCTGTACGGCGAGCGCCTCGAGGATCCGCGGATGATCCTCGAATTGACTGTGGCGCTGGCACTTCCAGCGGAGTGAGCGCTCTAGTACTACTACTGGTCGCCGAGCAGCTTCTTCTGCACCTTGCCCATCGCGTTGCGTGGCAGTGACTCGACGACGACGACGCTCCGCGGACGCTTGTGCGCGGACAGTTCCTTTGCGACGAAGTCGATCAGGACATCGGCGACGACAGCTTCACCGGCGCGTGGAACCACGTACGCGACGATCCGCTGACCCAGATCCGAATCGGGAACGCCGATCACAGCAGCTTCGGCGACCTGCGGATGCCCGAGCAGCGCGGTCTCGATCTCACCGGCCCCGATGCGGTAGCCGCCGGATTTGATCAGGTCGGTCGACTCGCGCCCGACGATTCGGTGAAAGCCGTCGGCGTCGACGACCGCGACGTCGCCGGTCTTGAACCAGCCGTCCTCGGTCCAGTTGCGGGCGGTCTCGTCGGGCCGGCCGAGGTAGCCGTCGAAGAGCATCGGTCCGCGCACCTGCAGGCCGCCGACGCTCTCGCCGTCGTGCGGTACGTCGTTGTCCGAGTCGTCGCGCAGTCGAGTCTCGACGCCGGCGACGGGCGTGCCGACCCAGCCGCGACGACGCTCGCCGTCCGCTCGGGTCGACAGCGTGATCATCGTTTCGCTCATGCCATATCGCTCGACGGGAGCGTGCCCGGTGAGTTCGGTCAGCCTGTCGAAAACAGGAACGGGAAGTGGCGCGCTGCCCGAGACGAGAAGCCTGGCACCGCTCAGCGCGCGGGCGGCCTCTGGATCGTCCGCGATTCTCGACCACACCGTCGGAACCCCGAAGTACAGCGATCCCTTGGCGGCCGCATAGGCGTCCGGCGTCGGTTTGCCGGTGTGTATCACTGGGCTGCCGACCCGAAGCGGACCGAGCAGACCGAGGATCAGGCCGTGCACGTGAAACAGCGGAAGTCCATGCACCAGAACATCTTTGGGCGTCCAGGCCCACGCGTCCGCGAGTGCGTCGAGCCCTGCGGCGATCGCCTTTCTGCTGAGCAGCACGCCTTTCGGCTGCCCGGTCGTGCCTGAGGTGTAGAGGATGAAGGCAACGCTCGATGGCGCCGGTTCCGGGTAGGTGTGCCACGAGCGGGCGTGCAGACGGACGGGGACGACCGGCAAATCGGTCTCGCCCGGCGCCTCGCCGAGCCACGCCTGCGCACCGGAATCTCGGAGGAAATGCTCGACCTCGGTCGGCCCCGAATCCGGCGGGATCGGTACGACGGTGACGCCGGCGATCAGGCATCCCAGAATCGCGAGAACTGTCCGCGGCGTCGGTTTCGCGAGCACCGCAACGCGGTCGGCGCGGGCGATACGTTCTGCAACCGACGTCGCGGCGCCGATCAGATCACTGCGGGAAAGTACGGCATCGCCGATGGTGACGGCATCCGGGATGTCGTAACCGCCTGCAACGGCGAAGGGGTCCAATGATCGCAACAACACCGACTCACCGTACCGTCGCGATCGAACGTAGGAAGAACCTGAGGTTCGACGGTCGCTCGGCAAGCCTGCGCATGAAGTAGCCGTACCACTGCGCGCCGTACGGCACGTAGACGCGCATCGCGTATCCCTCGGCCGCGAGACGCAGTTGCTCGACGTCACGGATGCCGAACAGCATCTGATGCTCGAAGGTGTCGCGGCCACGGTTGGTGCGACGAGTCATATCGCCTGCGGCAGCGATGATCTCGGGATCGTGCGACGCGACCATCGGATAGCCTGCGCCGAGCATCAGGATCTCGAGACAGCGTCGATACAACGCATCGACGTCCGATCTGCTCTGGTAGGCAACCGATTCCGGCTCTCGATACGCGCCCTTGCAGAGCCGAATGCGCGAGCCCGGACCTGCCAGCTCCCGGCAGTCGGCTTCGGTTCGCCGAAGATAGGACTGCAGAACCGTACCGAGCCAGGGAAACTCGGTTCGCAACTCACGGACGATCCGCAATGTCGACTCGGTTGTGGTGTGATCCTCGGCATCGACAGTCACCCAGATCCCAAGCCGCTGAGCGTGTTCGCACACCGTCCGTGCATTCGCCGTCGCGATTGCGTCGCCGTCGACAGGTAGGGCCTGACCCAAAGCCGACAGCTTCATCGACACTTCGAGCGGGGCGATCTCGTTGTTGAGATCAATCGAGGCCGGCAGTCGCAACCCAGCCAAGTCGTCGAGCAACGCGAGGTACTCACCCACTGTGGCGTCCGCCTGCGCGCGGTCGGTGGTGTCTTCGCCGAGAAAGTCGATGCTGATCGTGCGTCCCGATTCGAGGAGCGCTGCAACGACTTTCAATACCTCCGGCCGCGTCTCGCCCGCGATGAAGCGAGTGACGATCCGCCTCGTCACAGGCGCCTTCGTCAACGCCGCCTTCAGCTTCGACGAACGTGCCGCCGCAAGGATCGCAGGCCGCAGCGGATTCGACAGGATGGTCATTCCGAGCCGCCCTGCATGTGGGGGTACCGGTAGTCGGTCGGCGGAACGAACGTCTCCTTGATCGTGCGGGGAGAAGTCCAGCGCAGCAGGTTCAGCGGTGATCCGGCCTTGTCGTTGGTTCCCGATGCCCGCGCGCCGCCGAAGGGTTGCTGCCCGACGACGGCTCCTGTCGGTTTGTCGTTGATGTAGAAGTTCCCGGCAGCGAATCGTAAAGCCTGCGAGGCTGTTTCGACGGCGTAGCGGTCGTCCGCGAGCACGGCACCGGTCAACGCGTACGGTGCAGCCGAATCCACCTCCGCGAGAACGGCTTCGAACGAGCCCGCCACCGAATCGTCGTACACGTGCACGCTGAGGATCGGACCGAAATACTCGGTGGCAAACGCCTCGTCGTGTGGATCGGTCGCCACCAATACGGTCGGCCGCACGAAGTAGCCCTCGGCATCGTCGTAGCTTCCACCGACTGCGATGTCGACTCCCGCTGCAGCCCTTGCCCGTTCGATCGCTGCGACGTTCTTGTCGTAGGCCCGACGGTCGATCAGGGCACCACCGAAATTCGACAGGTCCGTCACGTCGCCGTAGGTCAGTTCGTCGACCTCCGCCAGAAAATCGGCACTCATCCGGTTCCACACCGAGCGCGCAATGTAAGCGCGTGATGCTGCCGAACACTTCTGACCTTGATACTCGAAGGCACCGCGAACAAGAGCGGTCCGCACTGCGTCAGGACTCGCCGACGAGTGCGCGACGACGAAGTCCTTCCCTCCCGTCTCCCCAACCAGTCTTGGATAGCTGCGGTAGCCGCTGATGTTCTCACCGACTTTGCGCCACAGGTACTGAAAAGTCTTGGTGGATCCGGTGAAATGGATTCCTGCAAGCCGCCGGTCCACCAAAGCGACCTCCGAAAGGTCGGACCCGTTGCCAGTCACCAGATTGATCACCCCGGGTGGCAGACTAGCGGCTTCGAGCAATCGCATCGTCGCGTATGCGGCGACCGTCTGCGTCGGCGACGGTTTCCAGACGACCGTATTGCCCATCAACGCCGGCGCTGTCGGGAGATTGCCCGCGATCGCAGTGAAGTTGAACGGCGTGATGGCGTAGACGAATCCTTCGAGCGGTCGGTACTCGAGCCTGTTCCACACTCCGGGCGACGAAATCGGTTGCTGCGCAAGAATGTCGCGCGCGAAGGCGACGTTGTACCGCCAGAAGTCGACCAGTTCGCACGGCGCATCGATCTCAGCCTGCTGCACGCTTTTCGACTGCCCGAGCATCGTTGCCGCCGCGATCGTCTCGCGCCACGGTCCCGCGAGTAGGTCCGCGGCCCGGAGCAGCACAGCAGCGCGCTCGTCGAACGGCAACGCGCGCCAATCCGCTGCTGCGGCCGTCGCGGCGTCGATCGCGGCAGCAGCCTCGGCGTGAGTCGTCTCGGAGATGGTGCCGAGCACCTGACTGTGCCGGTGTGGTGCGACGATGTCGGACCGCGCGCCACTGCCTGCTCGACGGTCGCCGCCGATCACCAGCGGCACATCGACGGGGTTGTCGGCGATCACGGTGAGCGCGGCTCGAAGACGTTCGCGCTCGGGACTGCCGGGCGCGTAGGTATGGACCGGCTCGTTCATTGGCGACGGAACCGCTGTAATCGCGTCCATACTCCAGGCTAACCCCAACGCCCGCAGTTGACGTGGTGACTGCGCGGTCGACTCGGCGCACGGATGTTCGGCACGTCCCCGCGGGGACGCTCGATGGCCCGTTCTTGTCGGCGACTCGGTGGGCTCGGCGGCTCAGGTGCTCAGCGGCTCGGTGTCCGCGCACCGACGAACTTGGTGCCGGAGTCGGCCTGCGGCTGATTTTAGAGGTCGTCCCGCGTCGCCCGGTCGCACCGCTACGGCGTCCCCGCGGGGACGCGCGATCTGGGTTCCGACGTCCCCGCGGGGACGTTTCCGGCGATCATGTTTCTGTCGGTGGGTCGCGATAGGTTTGTCGAACATCAGTTCTATCGAAACCGGGGAGATTCGATGAACACCACCGCACAACTACCGACAGCACTACCGACACAACGGCCGATCGAAGAGATCGAAACCGAAATCTGCACCCTCGCCGGCCAGATCGCCGCCGCCACCGCACGATTCCTGACCCTGCTGGCCGAATTCGACGCCCGCCGCGGCTGGGCCGGGTGGCAACTGCATTCCGCCGCCCACTGGCTGTCCTGGAAAGCCGGTGTCAGCCTGCACACCGCTCGTGAACAGGTCCGCGTCGCGAACGCCGTGACCGTGTTACCGCGCATTGCACAGGCGTTCGCCGAGGGCAGGGTGTCCTACTCCAAAGTCCGTGCCCTCACCCGCGTCGCCACACTGCACACCGAAGAATCGTTGCTGCGCATCGCCCTGCAAGCACCGGCGGCACACCTGGACCGGCTCGTCCGCGGCCTCGTCCGACAAACCCGCACCACCGACACCGACACCGACACCGACCGTGCTGGTGGGCGTTGGTTCTACGACGACGACGGCTACCTGGTCGTGTCCGCCCGATTCCGTCCCGAGGACGGTGCCCGATTCCTCGCCGCCCTCACGCGTGCGGAGTACGAACGCACCCGCACCGACGCGACGGGACCTGATACCCCTGAACCCGACCGCACCGCACCCGCACCCTCGAACCCGGTTCCCGCGATGGTGGCGATGGCGGAGATGATCTGCGCCGGCACTACCGCTTCTCCGGTTGTGTCTCCTGCTGCGGATGTGTTGGTTCATGTCGGACCCGACGGCACGCCACTCGACACATCGGATGCGCACCTCGACGACGGACCCGGTCTCGATTCGCAGACTCTGGAGGCGGTGTTGTGCACCGCGTCGGTGCGGCTGATCCGTCACGGTCGTCTCGGGCCGACCATCGCCTGGGACACGTCCCAGCGCCGTCCGAGTCGAACCCTGCTGCGGCAGTTGGTGATCCGGGATCGGTGCTGCACGGTGCCGGGCTGCGGCCGCACTAGGTTTCTGCATGCGCACCACGTTGTCTACTTCTCGCGGGGCGGTCCGACCGATCTCGACAACTTGACCCTGCTGTGCGGTGAACATCACCGCGCATTGCACGACGGATTGTTCACCATCACCGCCGACGGCAATCAGAACTTCACCTTCGCCGACCTCAACGGACGCAGAATCGACTACACCCTGCTGTCCGGCGATGACGACGACCTCAGCCGCCGTTATCGCCACATCGAACCCGATGCCGTCACCGCCGATTGGTCCGGTGAACCGCTCGATGCCAGCTTCGCCACCGACGTGCTGCTCCGCAACTGGGACCTGGAGAAACGCCGACGCAACAGCGACCTCGTGGCGGCCTAGGGCGTACCCCAAAGTTAACCCGGCAGCAGAGCTCGCACCGTGTCGATGGTGTCGGCATCGCGGGCATCCTTGTCGGGTCGGTACCGCAGGACCCGTGCGAACCGCAGCGCCACTCCCCCCGGATAGCGCCGACTCACCTGCACGCCGTCCAACTCGATTTCGACGACGATCTCCGGCCTTAGGTAGACGGTCTGCGCGTCGCGGCTGCTCTCGTGTTTCGGGAATTCCTCGGTCTGCCACGCGAGCAACTTGTCGGTGAGGCCTTTGAAGGTCTTGCCGACCATGATCGGCGGGCCGCCGTCGGGATCGCGCGCGCCGAGATGCAGGTTGGACAGCAACCCCGTCCGTCGCCCATATCCCCACTCGGCGCCGAGCACAACCAGGTCGATCGTGTGGACCTGCTTCACTTTCTGCCACGTTCGACCGCGACGTCCAGCGGCGTACGGCGCAGCGAGCGATTTCACCATGACGCCTTCGTGACCGTCGCGCAGGGCAGCAACCAGATAGTCGGTCGCTGCTTCGTCGGTCGGCCGTTGCACCGACGGAATTCGATGATCCGGCGCCGCTCGCTCGAGCGCGTCGAGCCTGGCCGACAACGGTTCGTCCAACAGGTCTACGCCGTCGAGGTACAGACAATCGAAGAAGTAGGGGTGCAGCAGCAATTCGCCTGTGTCAGCACCGAATCGGCTCATCGTCTCCTGGAACGGCCGGGGTCGGCCACTGTCGGCGAGAGCAAGAGTTTCGCCGTCCAGTACGACGGACTCGCACGGCAGGGCCTGCACGAGCGAGACCAACTCCGGGACGCTCGGCGTGATCTCGCGCAGGGTGCGGGTGAAGATCCGCACCTCGTCACCGTTGCGGTGCACCTGGATTCGGGCGCCGTCCATCTTGTACTCGACGCTGATGTCGGCACCGAGTTCGGCAAGCGCATCGGCGAGGCCCTCGGCGGGTGAGGCCAGCATCGGCTGCACAGGACGCCCGACTTCGAGTTCGAACTTCGACAGTTCGTCGATGCCTCCGCGCAACGCCGCGACCGCCGTCGTCGGGAGAGCGCCGGACAACATAAACGCCCGACGTACCGGGGCGATCGGCAACCCGGCAGCGGTGGCGACGGCGTCGGTCATGATTCCGACCAGTGCGCCCTGCCGTAGTTCACCGGTGAGCAGACGGATGACGAAACTCTGCTCGTCTGCGGTCGCCGCGGCGAACAATGCACCGACCAGTTCGCGCCTGCGCAGCACCGACCCGGACCCGGACAACCCAGCAAGTTCCTCGATCATCGAGTCGACGGCCAGAACCGTGAGCGACGGTGCATCCGCGGGATCGACACGCAGATCGGTCAGCGTGCGCCAACCTGTGCCGATACGCCGCTGCCGAGGTTCGCCCGCAAGCCACGCGACGGCCGGTTCGATCTCCTCCGGCGCCAAAGCCCGCAGCAACGTGGCGAGCGATTCGATCTTGGCCTTCCGCGAACGAGTACTTCCGACCGCGGCTGAGGTGGCGACTATCTCGGCAAAGAGCACACTTCCATAGTTGCCTACTCCACCGACAACCTGTCCACGGCCGCTGCGATTCGCTCATCGGTCGCAGTCAGGGCGATCCGCACATGCTTCGCGCCGCTCGGACCGTAGAACTCGCCCGGGGCGACGAGGATCCCGCGCTCGGCGAACCAGTCGACAGTCGTGCGGCATGCTTCGCCGCGCGTGGTCCACAGGTAGAGGCCGGCTTCGGACAGGTCGACCGCAAAGCCTGCGTCACGAAGCGCGGCAAGCAGGGCCGTCCGCCGCGCCCGGTAGCGTTCGCGCTGCTCAGCCTCGTGATCGTCGGCGATCAGTGCCGCCGTCATGGCTGCCTGCACCGGGAACGGCACCATCATGCCCGCGTGCTTGCGGACCGCGAGCAATTCGGCAACCAGAGCGGCGTCACCCGTCACGAAGCCGGCGCGGTAACTCGCGAGGTTGGAGGTTTTCGACAGCGAGTGGATGGCAAGAAGTCCTGTGTGGTCGCCGTCGCAGACTCGGTCGTCGAGTATCGACGGCGCTTCGCCCTCCCAGGTCAGACCCAGGTAGCACTCGTCGGATGCGACGATCGCACCACGTTCGCGGGCGTAGGCGACAACCTTGCGAAGATGGTCGACGGGCAGCACCTTGCCGGTCGGGTTGGACGGCGAGTTGACGAAGATCAGCGCAGGCGAATCCGGGCCGAGTTGCGTCAACCCGTCGGCGCGGACAACTCGCGCCCCGGCCAACAACGCGCCGACCTCGTAGGTCGGGTAAGCAAGCTCCGGAGTGACGACCAGGTCGTCGGAACCGAGGCCGAGCAACCGCGGTAGCCACGCGATGAGTTCTTTGGTGCCGATGACCGGCAGCACAGCCTGCTCGTCGAGACCTGTTATGCCGTAGCGCCGCTGCAACGATTCGACGGCGGCGACCCGCAGTTCGCGGGTGCCGTGTGTTGTCGGGTAACCCGACACCGCCGAGACGGACGCCAACGCGTCACGGATAGTCCCGTCGACCGGATCTACCGGCGCACCGACCGAGAGATCGACGATCCCGTCCGGATGGGACTGCGCCAGCGCTTTCGCGGAAGCAATTGTGTCCCAAGGAAAATCGGGCAGGATGGCCGAGACCGGCGTGCGGGCCAACTAGCCCTCGCTCATGGGCGGCAGAGCCTTGACGAACGGCGGATCGTAGTCGACCTTCCCGAGCTTCGCGGCGCCGCCAGGCGAGCCGAGCTCGTCGAAGAAATCGACATTTGCGTTGATGTATCCGGTCCACTGATCCGGGGTGTCGTCCTCGTAGAAGATCGCTTCGACCGGGCAGACCGGCTCGCACGCCCCACAGTCGACGCATTCGTCGGGATGGATGTAGAGCATCCGACCACCCTCGTAGATGCAATCAACGGGGCACTCTTCGATGCATGCCTTATCCAACACATCTACGCACGGTTCAGCGATGATGTAGGTCACTGGCCTGCTCTCCTTGTTCCGAAACGTTGCTCGACAACCCTCACGCGCGCGGTAAACCGCTCGTGGACAGTATCCCCGCCCACGTCGGCCCATCCGTTGTAAGTCTGCCCTAACTGGCTGCGATCCATTGTTGGCCGGCTTTCGCCGCCCGTGACAACGCACCGAATTCACCGAAGTAGTCGGCGATGACTCCGACCGCAGGCAGCATCCCGAACAGCCGAAAGATCTTTTTCGGCCGCGGCCGTTTGCCGAGTTCGTCGGTGATCCCACGCACGATCTTCGTGATTCGCCACAACGCCTTTGCCAGGGCGAACGGCGTCCATTTGCTGTCCTGCTCGGCCTCGGCAAGCTGTCCCGCCGCCGACGCTGCCTTCGCCGACGCGCCGCCGATATTTCGCTGACACAGCACCGCCGCGATCAGTTCGACCTGCTTGTGCTGATCGACGATCCCGTATTCCCGCGCGACGGCACAGAGCACGATCGATTGGTTCGCGAAACCGAGCGCGTCCTGCAGCGGCAGGCGTTGCAACAGCGCACCGAAAACGCCCGGATACGCGACGACCAGGTTGTTCAACGCGCCGACACGACGGACCCACCACGCCGACCGCTCGTGCAGGCTCATCCCGTCCCACGACTTCGTGCCAGGGACATCGACTGTGTTCAGCACCCACGCCATTGCGTCGAGGCCACGGTCGACCACGGAATCACCCGACGGCTCTGTTCGCTTCGTCCGGCCGCGCAGCCCGAGCGGATCGATCGTCGACAACACGTCGAGTACCGGGTTGATGACCCACACCGCCCGACCGAGGACGGCCGCGACCTCTTTGTCCGTGATCGCTTCGCTCACGCGACGTGGACCTTGTCCGCGTAGGCAGTGGTGCGCTGCCGAGCCGGACGGTCGATGCCTTCGGCGATCGCGCGCAGCTCGGCGACCGATTTCGACGAACCGTGTTCCGACCCTGCCATCCGAGAGATGGTCTCCTCCATCAAAGTTCCCCCAAGATCGTTGGCACCGCCCGCGAGCATCACGCGACTGCCGGTGACCCCTAGTTTGACCCAGCTGACCTGAATGTTGTCGATGCTGCCGTGCAACATTATTCGAGCTAGTGCGTGCACCGCGCGGTTATCGCGATTGGTCGGTCCTGGTCGGGCAGCACCCGCAAGATAAAGCGGCGAGGACTGATGCACGAACGGCAGCGGCACGAACTCCGTGAATCCGCCTGTCTTGTCCTGGATTCCGCGTAGAACCCGCAGGTGTCCGACCCAGTGCTTCGGATTGTCGACGTGGCCGTACATCATCGTCGAACTGGACCGAAGCCCGACCTGGTGTGCGGTGGTGACGACGTCGACCCAGGTCGCGGTCGGCAGTTTGCCCTTGGTGAGAATCCAGCGAACCTCGTCGTCGAGGATCTCGGCCGCCGTGCCGGGAATCGTGTCGAGACCTGCCTCACGAAGGTCGATGAGCCAGTCACGAACGCTCTGTGCCCCACGTGCCGCGCCGTTGACGATCTCCATCGGGCTGAAGGCGTGGACGTGCATCGACGGCACTCGGTTCTTCACCGCGCGAACCAGATCCGCATAACCGGTGGCGGGCAGTTCGGGATCGATACCACCCTGCATGCAGACCTCGGTCGCACCTTGGACGTGGGCCTCCCACGCCCGGTCGGCGACATCGTCCATCGACAGCGTGAAAGCGTCGGCGTCACCCTTACGCTGCGCGAACGCACAGAACCGGCAGCCGGTGTAGCAAATGTTGGTGAAGTTGATGTTTCGGTTGACGACGTAGGTGACGGTGTCGCCGACCGCCTCCTTTCGGAGCGCATCAGCAAGTGCGACAACAGCTTCCAACCCCGGACCCTCGGCCGTCGCCAGGGCGAGGTACTCGTCGTCGGTGCAGCCTGCCGGATTTCGCTCCGCCGAGCGAAGTGCCGCAACGAGATCGGTGTCGACGCGGACGGGAGCCGCCAGCGATAGCACCTGCTCGCGAACGGTGTCCCAGTCGCCGAACGCGCTACCGAGGTCGCTGCGGGTTTCGGTGTTGCGACCGTCGGTATCGATCGACGCGTTCAGGTCGGTGCGCCCGGTCGATTCCCACGATTCGTCCGGTTCCTGCCACGGCAGCCCGACCGGCTTGGTGTCGAGCTTCGCAAGCCCGGTCTCCGGATCGGCGAGCGCCTGCACATGTGCGGTGATGCGCGGATCTATCCACGGATGACCGGCGAGGACGTACTTCGGTTGTGCGGCAGTGCGTTCGGTCAACGTGTAGCCGGCCGCGGCGGTGATCTCGGCAAGCGTGTCCAGATTCGGCCACGGGCGCTCTGGATTCACATGATCGGGCGTGAGCGGCGACACGCCACCCCAGTCGTCGACTCCTGCACCGATGAGCGCAAGGCACTCGGTGTTGGAGACGAGGTTCGGCGGCGCCTGGATTCGCATGCCAGGACCGAGCAGTAGCCGCGCAACGGCGATCGTCGCGGTGAACTCTGCGATGCCCGCGTCGGGTGCACCCCGCATCACCGTGTCAGACTTGGCGAGGAAGTTCTGTACGATCACTTCCTGCACATGCCCGAACGCCTTGTGCGACTTTCGGATTGCCATGATCGACTCGGCGCGATCGGTCAGCGTCCCACCGATTCCGACAAGGATGCCCGTCGTGAACGGCACACTCAGACGCCCTGCGTCGGTGAGGGTTCGGAGTCGAACCGCCGGGTCCTTGTCAGGGCTTCCGTAGTGGCACTGACCTTTTTCGGTGAACAGCCGGGTCGACGTCGTCTCGAGCATCATCCCCATCGACGGCGCAACAGGTTTGAGTCGGGAGATCTCCTCCCAGCTCAGCACGCCCGGATTGAGGTGCGGCAGTAGGCCGGTCTCCTCGAGCACACGAATCGACATGGCGCGCAGGTAATCCAGTGTCGAGTCGTAGCCACGGGCGTCGAGCCATTCCTTCGCTTCCGGCCACCGCGCCTCAGGTCGGTCACCGAGCGTGAACAACGCTTCCTTGCAACCCAACTCGGCACCGCGGCGAGCGATCTCGAGTACCTCGTCCGGCTCGAGGAAAGCGCCGCGCCCTTCGGCCCGCAGTTTGCCGGGAACGGTGACGAACGTGCAGTAGTGGCACTTGTCCCGGCACAGCCGAGTCAGCGGGATGAACACCTTGCGTGAGTAGGTGACCGTCTTCGGTCGGCCCGCGGCCTCGAGCCCAGCGTCACGGACCCGCGCGGCACTCAGACAGAGGTCCTGCAGATCGGCGTCGCGCGCCTGCAGCAGCACAACTGCCTCGTCGACGTTCAGGGTCGCCCCGTCCCTTGCCCGTCGCAGCGCACGGCGCATCGCGGACGGGGTCGGCACAGTCGGGGGTGCGGCGGGCAAGATCGGGTCCGGCAGCAGGGTCACGGTTCGATCATGCGCCACTACCTACCTGCCCTGCCACCGGGAGGGTCGTTCCCCAGGTCCGCGCACGATCGTGGACGATGGCTGTATGACTCCGATCGTGACGCCATGACTCCGACCGTGACGATGGCCGACCCCGCGTGGCGACCCAGCCCGAAGGCGAAAGCGCTGTGGGCGATCAACGCGGCTCTGCTGTGGGTCGTCCCGTTCGTCGCTCAGATCGTGTGGGCGGTCATCGACGGCACCGCGACATCGGCAGTCCACGTAGGAGTGTTCGTCGCGAGCGTGGTCCTTGCTGCTGCTCACATCGGCGGCGTGCCGATGTGGCGGTATGCCGTCCATCGCTGGGAGGTGAGCGACACCGCGGTCTACACCCGAACCGGCTGGTTCACGCAGGAGCGCCGCGTCGCTCCGATCTCCCGCGTCCAGACCGTCGACACCGAGCGTGGACCCATCGATCGGATGCTCGGCTTGGCCACAGTTACGGTTACGACCGCATCGTCGGCCGGGGCGGTCAAGATCACGGCGTTGGACAACGAGGTTGCCGATCGCACCGTCGCGCAGCTCACCGAGATTGCGGCCAGAAACACCAGCGACGCAACCTGATTCAGCGAAACGCAGCGACATTGGCAGCGGCCCATTCTGCGAACGTCGTTCCTGGCCTGCCGGTGATCTCAGCGACGGTCTGGACCGCGAGTTGCGGTGCCTCGACCAGTGACGCCACCCCGTCGACGTACCAGCGGGCGTATTCGCCCATACCTGCTGCCAACTCGGCGACCGCGGCCTCGTGATCGAGTTCGAAATAGGAGATCTCGCGCCCGACGGCCGAGGCGATCGCGGCCAGCTTTTCGTCGCGACGCAAGCACTCGGGTCCGGTCAGTTCGTAGGACTTGCCGACGTGAGAGTCGTCGAGGATGGCACGGGCAGCGACTGCGGCAATGTCGGACAGGTCGATAGCGGCATTGGCCGCAGCGGGATAGCCGTCGCGTACGCGGTCCGTCCTTCGGATCTGATCGGACCACATCAGGTAGTTGTCCATAAATTCGCCGGGTTCGAGATGCGTCCACCCCAGCGAGGACGCCTCGACCGCCGTCTCGATCGGCTCCCATCCTGTGCCGACCGCACCGGCGAGGTCGACGATGCGGCTGACGCCCGCCTGTTCCGCAAGCGCGACTGCTGCCGTCACGGTGGGCGGATGCGGCGCGAGGTAAAGCACATCGACGCCGCTCAGCGCACCTTCCAGCGTCTCGGGACGGCCGACGAATCCGGTCACGACGTCGACCTCCGCCGGCAGGGCCGCGCTCGCTGGATCTGTCGTCAGAGCCCGTACGTCCGTTGCGCCGAGGCGCAGCAGTTCGTCGACGACCAACCTGCCGACGTTACGCGTCGCACCTGTGACCAGCACTTTCATCGACACTCCTTTGTCGTATGCCATACGAATTCAGTTCTTGTCGTAGGGTATACGAAAATCGTCCTCGCATGGAAGGTAGTGGTGATGGAACACAGCGGTACCGGCGATCCCGACCGGATTCTGCCGCTGCTGTGGCGCCATCATGCGACCTCTCCCGATCGGCCAGCGGCCGGACGCAGACCGAAGCTGACGGTCGACGACGTTGTGGGCACAGCCATCGCCATCGCCGACGCCGACGGCCTCGCGGCCGTGTCCATGAACCGGGTCGCCACTGCCCTCGGTGTCGGAACGATGACGTTGTACACGTACGCGCCCTCGAAGGGCGAACTGCTCGACCTGATGGTCGACGCGCTCCTGGTAGCAAAGGCGCTGCCTGCGCCCGGCGAACCACGGCCCGCCTCGTGGCGTCAGCAGATCGAGCTCTACGCCGAAGCGACGCTCGCCCAGTACCACCTGCATCCGTGGCTGGGCCAGATCTCGACCGTCCGTCCGCCGATCGGGCCCGGCATGCTCGCGGACAGCGAGTACGTGCTCTCGACCCTGGTCGGACTGAAGCTGAGCGCTCGCGATACGACCGCCGCGGCGGACGCGATCACAGCATTCGTCACGGCAACGGCGGCCACCGAAAGCGAAGCGGCCGACCTCGAACGTCGAACCGGCCAGACGAACGACGCCTGGTGGGGCGAACGCGATCGGCTGTGGCAGGAATACTTCGATCCGGAGCGGTACCCGACGATGAACACGATCTGGAATGCCGGCGGCTTCGACTCCTCGACCGGTCCCGCCATGTCGAGCGCCCATGCATTCGGCCTGGCGCGACTACTCGACGGCATCGAAGCGTCGGCGTGAACGGTAGCTTCGAGGTATGACAGACCTGGTACCCGACGAAGCATCGGGATCCGAGGCGATCGCAGCCGAGCAAGAACAGCCGTGGCTGCGGTTGGACAAGCGCATGCTGCTCGTCCACCCGGTCAACGAGGCCGTGAAGTTTCTGCCGGTTCTGCTCGCGTCGTTTTTCATCGGCGCCCAGAGCGGTAACCACATGTGGAGCCTCGTCGCACTCGCGTTGATCGTGCTGTTCGCCCTATTGCGCTGGTTCACAACGTTTTATCGCATCGGCGCCGTGCACATCGAACTTCGTACCGGCCTGTTCCAGAAGAAGTTGCTGTCGATACCGCGAACCCGTATCCGTTCGGTGGATTCCGAGGCGAGCTTGCTGCACAGGGTGCTCGGGCTGTCCGTGGTGCGGATCGGCACCGGCACGCAAGCAGGTAGCGGCGACGAGAAGTTTCTGCTCAACGCCCTCGATGCCTCGCTCGTACCTGGCCTGCGAGCCGCGCTGCTGACCAAACCTGCTCCGCAGGAGGCTGATTCGCTGGACAAGGCCCAACCACCGGTCGCCGCAACAGAAATCGCGCACTTCTCTCCGAATTGGGTCAAGTACGCGCCGTTTTCCTCGACCGGCGTCGTTGCGATCCTCGCGGCGGTCGGTATCGCCTTCCAGTACGGCCTCGGTCAGCGCATCGCCGACTCCAGCGTCGTGTCCAACAGTGTCGATGCGGGAGCGCGTTTCGGAATTGTCCTCGTGGTGATCGTCGGCTTGCTTCTACTCCTGTTGCTCGCGAGCGTATTCGCCTGTGTCCGTTACCTGTTGACCTACGGCGGCCTGGAGGTCATCGACGACGGGCGCGTCCTCCATGTCAATCACGGCTTGCTCAAGACCCGACAGACGTCGTTGGATCGGGCTCGGCTGCGCGGCGCGACACTGAAAGAGCCTCTGCTGCTGCGCCTCGCGGGTGGCGCGAAACTCGACGGCATCATGACAGGCGTCAGCGCGGAGAAGCAGGAATCGTCACTGGTATTGCCACAGGCACCTGCTGCCCATGTTCGTCGCGTTCTCGCACATCTGCTCGGCGACGCCACTCAGGGCACAGTTGCCCTGACCCCGCACGGACCGAGTGCGATGCGACGCCGTTTCACCCGAGCCCTGCTGCCGATCGTTGCCGTGGTCGTCGGCTTGCTCGTCGCCAAGGTCGTCGGGTGGGACGTCCCCTGGTTCGTCTGGATCGTCGTCGTCGCTGCATTCGTCGCGGCGCTCGGGCTGGCCTGGGACCGTTACCGCGGCCTCGGGCACGCGATACTGCCCGGTTGGCTTGTCACACAGAGCGGTTCGCTCGATCGAGACCGGGATTGCCTGGAGTCTGCGGGAATCATCGGCTGGACGGTTCGGCAGAGCTTCTTTCAACGACGAGCGGGCGTGGCAACGATCGTCGCAGCGACAGCTGCCGGAAAACGGCACTACGACGTCCTCGACCTGCCGATCGACGATGCCTGGGCGCTCGTCGACGCCGTCACGCCCGGTGCAGGCGATATCTGGGTGCGTACCGACCGATAAAGCTAGGGTCGGGCCATGCACGACAATCGCCAGCTTGTCGAAGGACGTCTTGCTCGATTCAACGACGAACGTGTGACGCCGGCCGTCTACCAGGCCTTCGCGCCGGTGACGATCACCGCGTGGACCGTCCCCGACGAGCCGGTTCCGTTCGCCGATGCGGTGCGGCAGAAGTATTCGCCGATCGACATCGGGACCGCATGGGGCAAACCGTGGGGAACGATGTGGATCCACGCAACCGGGTCGATCCCCAAGGAATGGCTCGACTCGAGGGGCAGGCTCCCCCGCGGCCTCGCCACCGAGTTGCTCGTCGACCCCGGCTTCACGGGCGGGCCGGGATTCAACGCCGAAGGTCTCGTATTTCGACCCGACGGCAGCACCGTCAAGGCGATTTCGCCCTACAACGCCTACGTGCCTGTCGATCACCGTCAGCCACTCGACGTCTACATCGAGGCTGCAGCGAATCCCGACATCGGGATCTCCGGATTCCGACCGACAGCATTGGGCGACAAGGCGACTGCGGGCGACGGTCCGATCTACAAGCTCGCGCGAGTGCAGTTCGCACTGCGCAACACGGTGGTCTGGGAACTGCAGCAGGACATCGCCGTGCTCGGCGGGCTGATGCACGCACTGCCCGTCGATCTGCCGCGCAGGCACGAAATCCTGCGGGCGTTCGAGCGCATGCTCGACATCGTCGACCCGGAGGACGTCGCGGGAACAGCCGCAGCGGGTCGTGCTGCATTGGCCGACGCCTTCGCCAAGCCCGCGTATGCGAGCGCGCACAACCTGATCGCCGTCGGCCACGCGCACATCGACTCCGCGTGGCTGTGGCCGATCCGCGAGACGATTCGCAAATGTGCACGAACGTTCTCGAACATGGTCGACCTGATGGACCGCTACCCGGACTTCACCTTCGCCTGCTCATCGGCTCAGCAATTCGCCTGGATCAAGGAGCATTACCCCGAGCTGTTCACCCGCATCAAGGCCAAAGTTCGCGCAGGCCAATTCATTCCGGTCGGCAGCATGTGGGTCGAGGCCGATACGAACATGCCGGGCGGTGAAGCGATGGCGCGCCAGTTCGTCGCGGGCAAACGCTTCTTTCTCGACGAGTTCGGACTCGACACACTCGAAGCGTGGCTGCCCGACTCCTTCGGCTACTCCGCTGCGCTGCCGCAGATCGTCAAGTCGGCCGGCGCCGATTACTTTCTGACGCAGAAGATCTCGTGGAACCAGACCAACAGGATGCCGCATCACACCTTTGCCTGGGAAGGTATCGACGGCACCCGAGTCTTCACTCACTTTCCGCCGGTCGACAAGTACAATTCGGAGTTGCACGCCAACGACCTCGCGCACGCGCAGAGAAACTATCGCGAGCAGGGCGTCGGCACCGTCTCGCTGATCCCGTTCGGCTACGGCGACGGCGGTGGTGGCGCGACTCGGGAGATGCTGGCCGTCACCGAGCGTGTCCGCTCGCTCGAAGGTTCTCCGACAATGGAACTCGGCACCCCGATCGACTTCTTCCGCCGCGCCGAGGCCGAATACCCGACTCCCCCTGTGTGGTCCGGCGAGCTGTACCTCGAGATTCATCGCGGAACGTATACGACACAGGCGAATACCAAGCAGGGCAATCGGCGTAGCGAGCACTTGCTGCGCGAGGCCGAACTGTGGGCTGCTACGGCGAGCGTCCGGGCAGGTGTCGAGTATCCATATGCAGAACTCGAGGAGATCTGGCACCTGGTGCTGCTACAGCAATTCCACGACATCCTGCCCGGCAGTTCGATCGCCTGGGTGCACCACGACGCCGAACGCAACTACGCGGCCATCGCAGGGCGGCTGGAGAAGGTGATCGCCGCCGCGCTCGCAGCATTGAGCGGCAAGGGCAGCGGCCGCGGCCGAAAGGCATTGACCTTCAACGCAGGACCGTTCGATCGCGACGGCGTCGCAGGCCTCGGCGCGGGCATCGCTGAGCCGGCCGACGAGGTCGTCCCGCAGAAGTATCGCCGTGGGTACGTGCTCGACAACGGCGTGATTCGTGCGGTGATCTCGACGAAAGGTCTGATCACGTCCCTGACGGACTACGCGACCGGACGCGAGGCGATAGCCCCGGGCACGGTAGGCAATCTCCTGCAGCTCCATCGTGACATCCCGAATCAGTGGGACGCCTGGGACATCGACGAGTTCTACCGTCGCAACGTCACCGATCTGACAACTGTCGAAAGCCTGTCGGTCGACGGCGACGAGGTTGTCGTCGAGCGGGTGTTCGGGAAGTCGCGCATCACGCAACGACTCCGGCTGGCCGCGGGATCGGCTGCTCTCGAGATCGTCAACGACATCGACTGGCAGGAAAGCCAGAAGCTGCTCAAGCTGGCATTTCCTGTCGACGTCCACGCCGATCGCAGTGCGTCGGAAACGCAGTTCGGGCACGTCTTTCGGCCGACACATTCGAACACCTCGTGGGACGTCGCCAAGTTCGAGATCTGCGCGCACCGCTGGGTGCATGTCGGCGAACCGGGTTACGGCGTTGCAGTGGCCAATGATTCGACGTACGGCCACGACATCGGGCGACGCACCCGCGACGACGGCGGAACGACGACGACGATCCGGTTGTCGCTGTTGCGCGCGCCGCACTATCCCGATCCGACCGCCGATCTAGGGCACCACGTCCTGCGGGTTTCGATAAGTCCAGGCGCGAGCATCGCCGACGCGGTCGCGGAAGGCTATCGAATGAATCTGCGGCCCAGAACTGTTCGCGGTACCGAGTCCTCGGTGGAACCGCTTGTACGCGTATCGAATCCGGCCGTCGTCGTCGAGGCGGTGAAGCTGGCGGAGGATCGCAGCGGTGACGTGATCGTCCGGATGTACGAATCCCGCGGCGGCAAGGCCGAAGCCATGCTCACCGCGGGATTCGACTACTCCTCCGTCGAGTGCACCGATCTGCTGGAGCGGACCACCGATGGCCCTGTAACGGTTGGTGCCGAAGGCGCAATCACATTGCGCCTTCGGCCTTTCCAACTGGTGACGTTGCGCTTCGCTACCTAGTTCTTCTCATCACCCTCGACCGGAAGGTTCGCTACGACCGGGTATTCACCGGTGTAGCCGACCCGCTCCTGCGCGACCCTCATCACCTTGTCGCGCACGAGATACCAGCCGCCGATCAACGACGGGATGATGATCAGAATTGCGTAGAAGTTCCACACGTTCTCGTAGCACATAAGAACGGTGACCGCGCCGAGGAAGATGAGCGTCGCGTAGCTCGAGTACGGCGCTAGCGGCGTCCGGAACGCGGGTCGCGTCAAGATGCCCTTCTGTGCCCACCGGTACATCTGGATCTGGCACGCAACGATCATGGCCCACGACGAGATGATGCCGAGCGCAGCCAGGTCGAGTGCGATGTTGAAGGCTTCCGCAGGCACGATCAGGTTGAGCACGATGCCGAACAACGTGATCACGCCGGTCAGCGCGATACCGCCGAATGGCACACCGTTTTTGTTCATCTTTCCGGTGAATGCCGGTGCGCTGCCGTTCATTGCCATCGACCGCAGGATGCGACCGGTCGAATAGAGACCGGCGTTGAGGCTGGACAGTGCAGCGGTGAACACGACCAGGTTCATGATGCCGCCGGCGGCAGGAACGCCGATTCTGGAGAAGAACGACACGAACGGACTGGTACCCGCCTGGTACACGGTGTAGGGCAGCAGCAAAGCGAGCAGCACGAGCGAGCCGACGTAGAAGACCGCGATACGCGCGATCACCGAGTTGATGGCACGCGGCATGATCTTCGCCGGATTCTCGGTTTCACCAGCTGCTGTACCGACCAGTTCGACTGCGGCGTAAGCGAAGATGACGCCCGTCGTGACGACGATCAACGACCAGATTCCTTCTGGGAACAAGCCGCCGTTGTCTCGCAGGATGGTGAAGCCCGTGTCCTGGCCCTCGATCTTGTAGCGTCCGCCGAGGAACACGAGGCCGACGACGAGGAACGTCATCAGTGCGACGACCTTGATCAGTGCGGCCCAGAACTCCATCTCGCCGAAGACCTTGACCGAGATCATGTTCATCCCGAGCACCAGAATCAGTGCTATCAAGGCGATCAACCACTGCGGAATGACGTCGAACATCCCCCAGTAGTGGATGTAGAGCGCGATTGCGGTGACGTCGACGATCGCTGTCATCGCCCAGTTGAAGAAGTACAACCAGCCTGCGACGAACGCGGACTTCTCACCGAAGAATTCGCGGGCGTAGGAGACGAAAGATCCCGACGACGGTCGGTGCAGAACGAGCTCACCGAGACATCGCAAGATGAGGAACACGAACACGCCACAGACGGCGTAGACGATGAAGAGTCCGGGTCCTGCCTCGTGCAAACGGCTGCCTGCGCCCATGAAGAGGCCGGTGCCGATCGCGATCATCTGGAGCTGGCGTGGCTTGAGACCCTTGTGATATCCCTCGTCCTCGTGGGCAAGGGATGAATTGTCGTACCCGGTTGTCGGCGTTGCGGTCATTGTTGTCCTCGCAAGATGGTCGGGATCGCCCTGGTCGAAATCGAGCTGGTCAAACGTTTGATGGCTCTATAGTTTTGACAACGTAGTTCGTCATGGAGAGTTCGGGAAGAGAATGCGTGTAAAGAATGAGTGACCTGACTCGAGACCGTTCGGTACGGACGGTCGGTGGCCAGCAACTCGGCCGAGCGATACGCACAATGCGCCGAGAGCGCTCCCTGACGTTGACTCAACTCAGCGAACGCAGTGGCTTGTCCGCGCCGTTCCTGAGTCAAGTCGAAAACAACCGCGCGAACCCGTCGTTGGCTTCGCTCGCGCTCATCGCGGCCGCACTGGAGTGCGCCACCATCGACATCATCGGCGCCGCGGACGCCGGCCGAATCGTCGAAATCACTTCCGCACCGCCGTTGTTCGACGATGGCGATCGATCGCTCAATCCCCGCGGCGGCGAGGTGAACGTCGTCGAGTCCCGACGCCGCGAGGGCGGGGAAACTGTTCCCGTGCGGCACCGGCACGATTGCGTTCTCTACGTTGCCCGTGGCGATGTCGATATCACCGTCACACCGCCGAGCGGTCCGCAGGTTCATCGCCTCGACGCGGGTGCCAGCGTCGTGTGTGCGGCAGGGGTGCCCTACCACTGGTCGGCGGTAAGTGGCGAAGCCATCGTTCTTGCGATCAGGGTCGACGACAGGGTGGTCGCTCGGCACGAGTGACGCGGTGCTGCGTTGCGGCCCAGTCGGTTTCATGCGACATCCACCGCCGAGTTCGCAACCGCGCCACGTGTCGCACTGACAAGTGCGAGCATGCCGGCAACCGCCGAGTCCGGATCGCTTGCAGCGATGCGATCTATCACCGCTTCGAGTCCCTCGTGCATCCCTTCGCGGATCGGCCATAGTGCGGCGGCGATGTCCACGTGACGAGTCAACGCGTTCCACAGTTCATAGGCAACCACGTCGAGTACGTCGTTGCCGCTGGATTCGATCAATCCGGCATACGTTGCGGCAAGCAGACTTTCCCAGACTTCGGGGTCTCTTTCGGCGCCCAACAGACGGCCGAGTTCACCGAGTGAGCGGATCTGCTCGGGGGCTGCGCGCAGCGCCGCGACTTCCGCGGCTTCGGTCGCGATCGACGCCCAGGCGTCCACAAGTTCGCCTCTGGACATGGTGTCGGCGAACGACATCGTCAGATGACCGACTGTCAGGCTGTCAGACAGGTTCACGTCTCATATGGTGTACGACACATGGACGGGAGTCAATACCTGAGCAGAACCTGAGCGACATATTCTGGAAGTCGGGTTGACCTGGGAGTAATGATGAGCAAAAGTTCACACATGAACCTGTCCGACAGCTGGGCCGACCGACAGCCGACCTCCTCTCGCGTCGGTGCGGCAGAGGCGGTGCTTGCCGACCTCCGAGCCGCGATCGAGAGCGGCGACCTGCCCGTCGGAACCAAACTGCCTGCCGAAGCAACGCTGTCCGCCCGCTACAGCGTCAGTCGATCCGTCGTCCGCGAGGCGCTGCGCTCGAGCACCGCACTGGGATTCACCGAAACACACACGGGCAAGGGCACTTTCGTCATCTCCGATCGTCCTCGATCCGAGCCGGTGTTCGGCGAGTACTCCGCGGGGGCACTCCGCGAAGCCCGACCCCACATCGAGGTGCCCGCCGCCGGCTTCGCCGCACTACGCCGCACCGATGTGCAACTCGCCCAGCTACGCGGGCTGGTCGACAGGATGGACGCGGAAACCGATCCCGCCGAATGGGTTCGACTCGACGGCGAGTTCCACCTCGCGATCGCGGCGGCAAGCGGCAACGGCGTGTTCGCGGCCGTTGTCGGCGAACTTCGCGACGCGCTGTCCCAGCAGTCGAAGATGATCAACAAGCTGTCCAAACGGCAGCAGGCATCGGGAGTCGAGCATCGCGTCATACTCGACGCCATAGCCGACGGCTCCTACGAGGGCGCGGCAAACGCGATGTCGGACCACCTCCGCATCGTCGAAAGCACGGTTGTATCGCTGTTTCCCGCAAGCACGGAGTGAAGCGTCAGTAGAACCCGCTCAGTAGAACCCACGCAGCGCATGGGTGACGAGTTCGACGAACTCGCTGCACGAGGTGTAGCGCTGCCCGGGATGCTTCGCCAACGCGCGGCTGACGATCGGATCGACCGTCGCAGGTATCCACCGGCGCCGACGTGACAGCACCGGTGGCGGCGACGAGATCTGCGCACTGGTGATCGCGAACATGTTCGGCAGCGGAAACGGCGGCTTACCGGTCAGCAGCTCGACAGTCGACGCCGCGAGCGCATACACGTCGGTCGCAACCGAAAGAGGTTGAGCCTGAAGAACTTCCGGTGCTGCATAGGGCAGCGATCCGACGATGTGTCCGCTCAGCCCGCGCGGTCGAGTGTTGTCGATCATGCGGGCGATCCCGAAATCGGTGAGCACCGCATTGCGTGGCGCCGCATGTGCGATAAGAAAATTCGACGGCTTCACGTCCCGATGCAGCACACCCCGCGCGTGCGCGTAGTCCAGTCCAGCAGCCATCTGCGCAAGCACACCGAGCACGAGCGCCAGGTCCGGGCGAGCCCGCGGGCGCGGAATCAAGGCCGTACCGCTCACGCCGAAGATGTACTGCATGGTCATCCACTGCTGACCGTCGTAGTCGCCGAAATCGTGGACGTCGACGATGTTCGGATGCTCGAGCAGCTTCGCGATGTCGAACTCGCACCGAAACCGTGCCCGGACCGCCTCGTGCACAACGACGTCGGGGTTGAGAATCTTCAGCGCTTCGAGCTCACCCGTACGCGTGTTTTCTGCAAGGTAGACCGTGCTGGTGCCGCCGCGACCGAGTACGACGCGCACGACGCAGTCCGATATGCGTTGATCGGGCTGCAGCAACATGCCTCAGATTATGACCGCATACGCGGCCCCGAACGACGCGAAGGCACGATGTAGGGGTGAAGCCGCGCTCGATCGCCGACCTCGATGCCGCAGTCGCGTCGTGTCGTGCGTGCCCACGCCTCGTCACGTGGCGCGAACAGATCGCCCGCGACAAGCGCGCTGCCTTCCGCGAACAGACCTACTGGGGACGAGCGGTTCCCGGTTTCGGACCCGACGACGCGGCGTTGCTCATCGTCGGACTTGCACCCGCGGCGCATGGTGCGAACCGGACCGGACGGATGTTCACCGGCGACCGCAGTGGCGACGTGTTGTATGCGGCATTGCACGCGGTGGGGTTGGCCAACCAACCGACCTCGGTCGCCATCGACGACGGCCTGCTCCTTCGCGGCACCCGAATCACCGCACCCGTGCACTGCGCTCCCCCGGACAACAAACCGACGACCGACGAGCGCGATCGCTGCAGAACGTGGCTCGACCTGGAATTGAGTTTGCTGGCACCGACGCTCCGCGCGGTCGTTGTGCTCGGTGGATTCGGTTGGCAGGCCTTGCTTCCCGTGCTCTCCGACGCGGGCTGGACGGTGCCGAAACCGCGACCGAAGTTCGGCCACGGCGTGCACTACGAATTGCCGGGAGCTCGTCCGCTACATCTGTTCGGCAGCTACCACGTGAGCCAGCAGAACACCTTCACCGGCCGTTTGACACCTGCGATGTTGGAGGCGGTGCTGGCCGATGCAGCTGCGGCCGCCGGACTTGCTAGGACGTGAGCCTGCTACAACGAGGCAGAGGCCGGAAACGGTTGCTGCGCATACCTGTACAGCAACCCCGCAGCCGGCAGGACGCCGAGCGCGAACAGCAGCAGGGTCGGCCACTGCCAGGTCAGAACGACGTCGTTACCCGGACCGCCCATCATGCCGAGCAGAAATCCGATCACCCACGCGAGCAGCGGCGCGGCGACGAAACCCAGTCTGTCGCTGACGTTTCGCGCGAGCATGACAAGTGCGACGTTGACGAGCGCCGCGACAACCGCACTGATCGGGAACGGCGTCGCTCCGAGATAGGTCGGCAGGTAGAGCATCTGCAGTATCGCCGCCAAGAACCCATCGAATACGAGTACACCGAGCGCGATGGTCCCGACCAGGTCCGGCTTCATACTGACCCCGCTTCCGGTAGCCCTGCGAACAGGTCGTGTTCACGGCCGTCCGAACCGAGCGGGCCGATCTGCCCGCGGACGAGGATGAAGTGCTCGTTGGTGAGGATCGGCGCGATCAGGTTGTTGGACAACGCGTATTCGGTGCCGCTGGCAGCGACGGTCACCTGGGTCGCATGCGCACGCAACGCCGACCGCTTCGCCTCGAGCGCCGTCTGCACGTCGATCACGGTTGTCACCGATTCCGATGGGACGGTGCACAGTTCGTCGATACGCGGTGCCGACCACTCCGGCGGAACGACCTCGATCGCAGCGATCGCCGACAGGAGTTCGCCGGCGTCGACGACGGTCCAGTAGAACTTCGCCGGATCCCATGCAGCGCCGGCTTCAGGGAACAGATCGGTACCCGCGGCCTCGACGGCCGCCGTCGTAATCCGATGTGCCTGAATATGATCCGGGTGGCCGTAACCACCGACAGGGTCGTAGCCGACGACCACGTCAGGACGCAGTTCCCGAATGACGCCGACGAGGGCAGCGACGGCCTCCCCTTCGTCCGCGTTGACGAAGGCGCGCGGATGGGCTGCCGACGGGGTGCCTGCCATACCCGAATCTCGCCATCGGCCCGCCGCGGAAAGGAACCGAGGTCTCCTCGCACCGAGTTCGCGAAGAGCGGCAGTCAATTCGAGAATCCGGTAGCCGCCGAGCTGATTCGCGCGATCGGCAACCAACTCCGACCACTGCTCGCCGATCACTTCGCCCTCTTCACCGAGCGTGCACGTCAGGACTGACACCTCGACGCCAAGGCTCGTGTAGTGGGCGATCGTGCCACCGGTTGTGATGGTCTCGTCGTCGGGGTGCGCGTGCACGAGCAACAGCCGTCGAGCTGGTACGGGCGCCGGAGTCACCCGTCCCGCCTGGACCAACTGTCTGCATCGGCAAAGATGCCGACCTGGATAGCGCCTGTCAGTGAGACTCCTTCGACGCCGGAACCCGCCGCGACGACGGTCGTGTCCTGCAGGATCGGCAGTACTGTCGACAACTCCCAGAGCTTCGGCTCCAGTTGTGCCGCAACGGCAACGATGTCGGCCGGCCCGCGAAGCGTCGAATCGATCACCGGCTGCAGCGCTGGGTCACATGCACCGGACAGGTTGCTCGGCGCCCGGCTGTTGGGAGCTTCCTGCGGCGCAGGCGGTGTCGGAGTCGTGTCGGGGCCGGGAGTGGACGGCGCCCCCGGTGTGGTCGTCGACGAGCATCCGAAACGCGATGCCAGTGCGGTCGCTCGATCGGAACCGGAGCGAACCCAGCCGACGATCGCGTCGATCTCGCGATCGACGAGTGCGTCGCCGTAGAGGTCCGACGCAGGTAGTCGCACCGTCGAGGCATCGATTCCTGCGGCACGCAGTTGGTCGACGGCCGTGCTTGCGACGGCAGCCGCCACATCGTCTTCCTCGGGTGTGCCGATGCGCAACGTCAGCGCGTCGCCGTCCTTGGTGATCCGGCCGACACCTGGCGGGATCTCGCCGGGAACAGGGCTCGTCGAGGCCGGCGCCGCGTCCTGCCGGATATAGCCGGCCGACGCAAGCAACGCGAACGCCTGGTCGCGGTCCAACTGCGGCGGTGCGGTCGGCGTATAGCCCGCATCCGACGGCGAAAGTATCTGCGCGCGAGCAGGTTCGACCGTCGCTCTGCTACCGGCGCCGACCGTCGCCAGCAGCGCGGGATCGAGCATCCCGAGTACGCCTGCGCGGACCCGTACGTCGGTCAGCTCGCCCGCGCGAGCGTTGAGCGCCAACTGCAGTACCCGCGGCTGAAAGATGGTTTCCGTACGAACTTCGGGGATGGCCGACAGTTGCGCAGCCACCGCGTTTCCGCCGTGAATTACGGCGATCTGCGCGTCGTCGGAGCGTATCGAATCCGCAAGCTGCGCAGGCGCTCCCGCGCGTCGCATCAGGATCTGGTCGGGCTTGGCAGGCGCGTCCCAGAATCGATCGTTGCGTTCGAGGACAACTTCGTCACGACCGCGGTCGATCGATTTGATGTGAAAGTGGCCGCCGGACACCGGAATACTCTCGGCTAGTCCGCGTGCGAAGCCGCCGGGCGAATCCTTGACCAGGTGCGCGGGAAGCAGGTTCGTGAACAGTTCGCGCCACGCCGGGTAGGGGCTGTCCATCGTCACCGTGACCGTCTTGCCGCCGCCGGAGGACCCGACATCGCGAATCCGTCCGTACCCGGCAGGGTCGACCGTTCCAGGCTCCTTGATCATCTGCTGCCAGAGGTAGAGGAAATCCTCGGCGGCGATCGGCGCTCCGTCGGACCACTGCGCTTCGTTGCGAATCTGGTAGGTGATCGTGAACGGATCCTGCGATGTCACGTCCGCCGACACCATCACGGTCGGATCGAGGTTCCACTGCGTCGTGCCCGGACCGCCTTCGCCGACAACCGGACGGAAGGGGCTCGGCAGAACTAGCGCCGCCACAGCGGAATTGGTCGGCGACTGGTCGGCGAGCAGGTGCGGGTTGAAACCGACTCCGACGTCGTCGATCGCGACGACGACCGTATTACGGGTCGCAATCGCGGTCGGCGGGTTGGGGCTGTCGGTGCTCTCGATCGGTGGAGGAGGATCGGCAGTGCACCCGGTGACGCTCAGCGCACAGACGGCAACTGCCGTCGCGATGCGTCGCGCTACCCGAGTCTGCACATACCCTCCTTCGACACGCCCTCCTTCGACACGAGCCGCATCGACTACAGAGCAGCCTTGTCGCGAGCCTTACGACGCGACAGATCGCGCGCGCGCTCGGTCGCGTTGAGCATCACCTTACGCACGCGAACGACGTCGGGTCCGACCTCGACACACTCGTCCTGCGAGCAGAATTCCATCGCGCCTTCGAGATCGAGCTTGATCGGAGTCGCGAGGGTTTCCATCACGTCGGCCGAGGACTGCCGCATGTTCGTGAGCTTCTTCTCACGCGTGACGTTGATGTCGAGATCTTCCTGGCGCGGGTTGATGCCGACGACCATGCCCTCGTACGTCGCAGAACCGGGCTCGACGAAGAACGTGCCACGATCGGCAAGCTGAGTCATGGCGTACGGGGTCACATTGCCCGCGCGGTCCGAGACGAGCGAGCCGGTGTGCCGTGCCCGGATTTCGCCCGCCCACGGCGCGTAGCCGTGGAAAACGGCGTTCATGATGCCGGTACCGCGAGTGTCAGTGAGGAAGTCGGTGCGGAAGCCGATGAGACCACGCGACGGAACGATGAATTCCATTCGGACCCAACCGGATCCGTGGTTGGTCATCTGCACCATCTTGCCCTTGCGGGCGGCGAGCAGCTGGGTGATGCCACCGAGGTGCTCTTCGGGGACGTCGACGGTCAGCTCTTCGAACGGCTCGTGGATCTTGCCGTCGACGGTCCGCGTGACCACCTGCGGCTTGCCGACGGTCAGCTCGAAGCCTTCGCGACGCATCTGCTCGACGAGGATGGCGAGCGCCAGCTCACCACGACCCTGGACCTCCCAGGTGTCGGGGCGTTCGGTCGGGATGACCTTGAGCGACACGTTGCCGACGAGCTCGGAATCGAGGCGTGCCTTGACCAGGCGAGCGGTCAGTTTCTTGCCACCGTTGCGGCCCGCCAGCGGCGAGGTGTTGATGCCGATGGTGACCGAGATCGCGGGCTCGTCGACCGTGATCCGCTTGAGGGCGACAGGGTTCTCGGGGTCGGCGAGCGTGTCGCCGATCATGATCTCGGGAATTCCGGCGATCGCGACGATGTCGCCTGCGACGCCCTCTTCGGCCGGATGGCGTTCGACACCCTCGGTCGCGAGCAACTCGGTGATCTTGACCTGCTTGATGCCGTCGCCGTGCATCCACGCAACGGTCTGGCCCTTCTTGAGCTTGCCGTTGTGGATACGAACGAGCGCGAGCCGACCGAGGAATGCCGAGGCATCGAGGTTGGTGACGTGCGCCTGCAGCGGTGCTTCGACATCACCCTTCGGCGCGGGGACGTAGCTCAGCAGAACGTCGAAGAGGGCATCGAGATTCTCCGCGTCGGGAGCGTGGCCGTTTTCGGGCTGCTCCTTCGACGCCTTGCCTTCACGGCCCGATGCGTAGAGAACGGGGAGATCGAGCGCGAGCTCCGCTGCTTCCGCGGCTTCGTCGTCGAGGTCCGACGCGAGGTCGAGCAGCAGGTCGTGGCTTTCCGAGACAACTTCGGCGATACGCGCGTCGGGACGGTCCGTCTTGTTGACAACCAGGATCACCGGCAGCGACGAAGCAAGCGCCTTGCGCAGCACGAAGCGGGTCTGCGGAAGCGGGCCCTCCGATGCGTCGACGAGCAGCACGACGCCGTCGACCATGGACAGCCCACGTTCGACCTCGCCACCGAAGTCGGCGTGGCCAGGTGTGTCGATGACGTTGATGACCGTGACGCTGCCGTCTTCGTGGTGCTTATGCACGGCGGTGTTCTTCGCGAGGATGGTGATGCCCTTTTCGCGCTCGAGATCACCGGAGTCCATGACGCGGTCGACGAGCTCTGCTCGCTCGGCGAAGGCGCCGGATTGGCGAAGCATGGCGTCGACAAGGGTGGTCTTGCCGTGGTCGACGTGTGCGACGATGGCGACGTTGCGAAATGTAGTGCGCGACACGCTTGGTCTCCTGAGCTGATTCTCCCGCGCAAGGTCGATCGCACGGATTCTGGGCTGCCGTGGAACATGAAAGATCGAACGACGCGCTTTTGCGCTCGGTTCGGGCTACACGGCCACGAACAGACTACCGCGCAACACCGCCCCGAACTTCCAGCCGTCCGATTGAGGGTAGGCTCAGCTAGGCAAGTGGGCAGCACAAGAGGAGCAAAAACCGGACATGGGCAAGGTCAAAGCCGACAGGGTCTCGGGCCTCAAACCGAAGAAGAAGTGTTGCCGCAGCAAGAACCGCTGCCTCAAATGCCCGGTCGTCATCATGCGAATGAAGAAGGCCGAGAGCGCAGGCATGACGGGCAAAGATCTGCGTAAAGCACTCAAGAAGGCTCGCGCGGCATAGGCCGCTTCGCGGCTCGTGCGTCTTTTCGGCGCGCCCGCCCACCGAAAAGACTCACGAGGCGCGCAGCGCCCGCTCCAGCTCGGGCAGCCACATTCGGTCGTTCGGCACCAGATCCACCGCAGGCAATTCCGCTGCCGAGAACCAGCCGATGGCGGCGTGATCCAGCGCGCGGGGGGTGCCCGACACGAGCTCGGTCAGATACGCCCGCAGGACAAGGCCATCTGCCAACGGCACCTCGACGCCGATTCGCTCGCCGGCCTCGGTCTCGATGTCGAGCTCTTCACGCAGCTCGCGACGCAATGCGTCCGTAGGCGTCTCACCTGCTTCGACCTTGCCGCCAGGCAATTCCCACAGCCCTTCGAGCTCGGCAGGCCGACGCCGTTGCGCAAGCAACAATCGACCATCGACGACGATCGCTGCGGCCACCACCACGCGGACGTTCATGGCACCATCATGAGGTATGGCAACCAAGCTGACCGATCCCGAAATCGCCGCCGCGCTGACCGACCTGAACGGCTGGTCGAAGGTCGATGCGACTCTGACCAAAACTTTCGAACGACCGACCTTTCCCGACGCGATCGAGTTCGTTCGCGTAGTAGCCGTCGAAGCCGAATCGGCGAACCATCATCCCGATATCGATATTCGCTGGCGCAAGGTCACGTTCACACTGTCGACGCATTCCGAGGGCGGGCTAACGGAACTGGATGTAGCGCTGGCTCGGGCGATCGACCGAATCGCCGAAGGCTGAGCACACCGGACCATCGGGTCGCGCCGAGCCAGACGAACAACGCTGCCACGCCGATCACGTTCACCGCACCGAGCCAGGCCAGAACACCAGGGCGTGAGATGTCCCACACCGAGGGCTGAACCAGGGTCGATGCCCACGGAACTCCCAGAGCTGTGGCGGCAAACCAGTACCAGACCAGCGCTCGCGCGCCGCGTCGATGCCGCAGCGGTCCGTAGCTCAGCCAGATGAGCAACGGCGTCACCCACACCCAGTGGTGCGCCCACGAGATCGGCGAGACGACCAACCCGAGGAACTGCACGACGAGCAACGCACCGAGCGCGTCCGAGGCAGCGAGCGCGCGCCAGGCCAACACGGCAAGGACAACCGCGACCGACACCCCGACGAGCCACGCCGGACCAGTCCCGACGTCGTATCCGGCCAACCGGCTCAACGCCCCGCGCAGCGACTGATTCGCGACCGACCCGACTGGACCGATCCTGGTTGCGTCGCCGATCAGATTCGTGAAGTAGTCGCGTGACTGGTTGCCGATGAGGGCGAAACTCAGGCCGATCGTCGCGGCGAACGCGACCGCCGACCACCCGACGGTCGCCGGACGCCGCCTGAGCAGGAAAGTAGAGGCCGCTGATCGCGGGCGTGAGTTTGACGCCGGCAACAAGACCGACGAGGGCGCCGCTGATCCACCAGCGGGCGCTTCGCGCAGCAGCGAGTACCGCCGCGACGATGAAGACGTTGACCTGCCCGCATTCGAGAGTCGTTCGCACGGGTTCGGTCCACAGGGCGACCGCGCACCAGATCATGGTGGCGTTGCGGCGGTCTGGCCGTTTGTCACCTTTCGCGGTGTCGTCCAAAGCGGAGTCGATCAGTTCGAAACTGATCCGAACCACGAGGTACATCGCGCCGATGGTCGCCACCTGCCACGCAAGGCCGACGACTGTGAACGGCAGGTGATGCAGCGGATAGAAGAGCAGCGCGGCGAACGGCGGGTAGGTGAAAGGCAACGCAAAGTCGGGACTACCGAACGAGGTGCTGAATTCGTAGAGCTGGTTGTCGGCCAGCGCTGCCGAACCGTCGACGTAGACACGCAGATCGACGAGGTTGAGGCCGTTGGCCGACAGCGAGGTCCACAGCAGTCGCGTCGCCGCCGACACCGTGAGCAACATGATCGCGACGGTTCGTAGCGGGAGTCTCGTTCGCGGTGCGCTGGGAGCGGAAGTGTGCGGGGCAGCTTCGACCTCGACGGCAGTCATCGGCGATGAGCCTATCGGCGCAAAGTAGGGTCTGCAGTTTGTTAGCATCTACCGAATAACAGTTGTATCAATATTCACTTTGATCACTCCTGTAACAGCTACTGTCACGGGTGGTGACCTGTCTTCGACAGGGGCATAGACTCCGCGGCTGTACAAGATCCGGGCGCGCACATAGAGTGGCGTCCCGAGTCGGCAAGCACGGGCCACGGCCGGCTTTTTTGCATTACCGAACAAGGATGGGGACACAGTGCGTCGAACCCGAGGAACTCGCAGAGCCATTACGGCACTCGCGATTGCGGCTGCAGCCGCAATGGCCGCGCCGGGAGTTGTGTCGGCCGAGCCGATCCCGGCAGTGCCTGCGATCCCGCAGGACGTCCCGATCGATGCGCTCGCCTCGCTCGCCCCCGCGATCCTCGGCGCAGCTGCAGGCCCCATGGACATCGCCGAAGGCCCGCAGGCAGCACTCGTCGAGCAGCTGAAGCTTCTGCAGCAGTCTCCGGCACTGCCCGAGCAGCTCAAGTCGACGCTCGACCGCATCATCAAGTTCCTCGACGGCAGCGGTGGCGGTGGCCCTGAGATTCCACCGTCGGACGGTCCCGTCATCTCCCAGTTCCTCTACCCGACGATCGGTAGGGGCTGCATCTCCGACACAGCAGACTCGGTCGGCACAGCACTCGCCGTTGCCGGTCCCGCCAAGCTGCCGCCTCCAGGACCCGCAGCGGGCCAGGCAGGCTTCGTCTTCACCGCGCTCGGCACCAAGACCGTCGCCGACACCCAGGGCGACAAGCTCACTGTCACGTGGCTGAACATCGACAACCGCAAGACGCTGACGCAGCCGCTGACCAACGCGTCCAAGATCAACCCGGACGGACCGGCAACACTGTCCGCCATCGCCGACACCGGCCCTGGTCGCGTACTCGCGGTCGTTTCCGGATCGCTCACCACGCAGGCAGCCGACGCCGCACCGCGTACCTGCACATTCCTTCCGACAGTCGGAATGTTCTCCGTCGCATAACATCTCCACACACATACGAAAGCCCGGGGACGAAAGTCCCCGGGCTTTTGCGTTGGGCGAATAAGCGTCGTCGGCCAACTTCGCAGCACGCATTCACACTACGCACGCCTACCAACAGGTCACACCGGTTGCGCAGTGCTAGAACAGGTTGCGCAGTGCGAGCATGGGCTGCGTATGGCAAACCAGCTATCAAGCAACAGCTAGGACGAACCGCCTGCCGAGCCGCTCGAAATCGCTTGGTACAGCCAGCCGAGTGCGGTGTAGAGAAGATCGATCATGAGAGAGACCACTGTCCGTAGTCGGGGGCAAGAATCGAGTTGAGGTCGATCCCGATACCGTCGATCCGCCGCTTGTCGATTTCGAACTGATGCAGTTGCGCATCCGGATGGACGTACCCTTCCGGGGTTCCCCAATCGTGTTGCCAGAACCAGGATCCGAGGCCCGCGGCGGTTGCGAGGTCGATCGTCGGAGAGTTGGCGTAGACGCCGGTGTTCTCCTTGCCGACCACCGCTTGCCAGCCGAGCAGGTAGGGCGCGATCATCGTCGCGAATTCGATCGGCGTCGGATTGTCGTCGATCGACGCGTAGATCGGCCGGTTCGCGGGACCACCTGCGGCAAGGTGCAATTCGAGTCCACGGTCGGCGTGCCGCTTGCCTGCTTCGAGTCCGCCACGCCAATCGGCTGTCTTACCTTTGCCGAACTGGTAGCAGGACACGATCTCGAGCCCGGCGTCGGTCAGCGCCTCTGCCTCGTCGGCACGAAGGGGTTTGCCCAGCATCCATTCGGCGCCCTTGCGGCGATCCGACACGTACCTGATCGCGCCAACGTGCCCGGCCTCGAGGATTGCATCGGCCGACGGCACTCCGCCGGAATAGTCGATGAGGGTGCCGAGGTCCGAATCAGCCTGCGCTACAGCGGCATTGACGCCCATGGCGGCAGCGCCGAGCGCGCAGGACCCTGCGGCGGCATAGCGGAACAGCTCTCTACGGGATACCTGCACTTGCGTCCTCGCTAACGGAATTTTCTTTCGATGACTACCGGCGCGCCTTCCCCAGTTCATTGATGCGCGCCGGTAGCTTCGATCGTTTACATATTTCACCACACTAACTCTGACGCCGCTAGACACTCGAGAAACTTTGACCTCATGAGTTTCAGCAGTCACAAGACTTCGTGATCGTCGCGCTCTCGCGTAATCTCGTCGCCAGGCGGGACACACAACACACGTAGCGCGGCTGCACGCCGCGCACACCGGGGGGGTAACACGATGCCGTACGCAATACTCGGCTTGATCACGATGGTGCTGTGGATCTACTGCATCGTCGACGTGATCACCTGTCCCGAAACCGAAGTCCGCAACCTGCCCAAGCTCGCCTGGTTGCTGATCGTGCTGCTGATTCCGACCATCGGCTCGATCGTCTGGTTGGTCGCCGGGCGACCCGTCGGCCCGGACAGGCGCTACGACAGACCGACTGCAGGCAGCTACGTCGAGTACGAACGACCGGGTCGGGCAGTCGCGCAGAACCCCGAGGACGACGCGGAATTCCTCCGCCGCTGCCGTGAACGCGCCGAACAGCAGCGCCTCGAAGCCAAGCGCCAGAAACGCCCTACCGACGACAGCGAGTAGGCCGGATTAGCCGGACCAGACGAACCGGTCAGGCGCTGGCAATCCGCTCCGCAACGTCGACCGTGCGACCGCTTTGGTCGGCGACCTCCTCGGCGACGACGGCAGCGACCTGTTCGGCGATCTCCCGATTGACGTTGCCGACCACGCCGAGCATCGAGGCACCGAGACCCTTGGCCTTGAGGTCGATCTTGATGTCATCCACCTCGGGCGCCGGAACGTCGACGACGATCACCAGATAGTCGGCCGCGCGAGCAGTCAACACGAGCGGTATGCCGATCTCTGCCGTGTAGTGGTTCTGGCGGCCCATCGCGATCGTCAGGTCGAGGGTCACCGGAATGAGTACGTCGAAGACAACGATGTCGCCCGGACGTTTGGCGACCTTCGGCGTACCGATGTTGCCGGTGGCGTTGACCTCGGCCATGTTCTTCGGACCAGCCTTCCGCGGACCGATCGTCAGCTCACGACCCGAGAGATCGGCGACGCCGTCTTCGATACGTTTCTGCGTGATCGCGGTCTGGTAGAACGCGGTGCCGAACTCCTCGTAGGTCATCCACGTGAAGTTCAGATCCAGGTTCTCCTTGGGATCGTCGTTGATTCGGGCAGCGATATCGAAGATCCGGCCGCGGAGTGAATCCTTCTCCGACAGCATCGCATTCAGCCTGGTAGCGACCTCACGGCGAATCACCTCGCCCATCGGTTCCAGCAGCCACTGCCATGCTGCGCCGAGCGCCTCGGCACGGACGACGAGCTTCACGTCGCGGTGTGTGATGCGCGGGATGTCGATGACGATGCGCAACGGACGTGCCGCGCGCGCCGACAGCACCAGCTTGATCTCGACGCCGACCTGTATTCGAATTTCCTGCCCGAGTCGCAGGACTACGGCCAACGATGCGGGGACAAGCAGGTCGTAGGCGACCTCACTACCCTCGTGTCGGGTGATGGTCGGATCTCCGACATTTCCCTCGGCGACGAACCCTGCGAGCCCGGCGGGACCCAGCTGCAGAGGCCCGATCTTGATTCCTTTGCCGGCCATCCCCTCGATCGCGGCCGTGATTCGATCGATCGTGACGGCATCGTCGAAGAATCGAGAGCCGAAGTCGCCGTAGCTGATCCACGTCAGTCCGCGGTCCGTCGTCGGCTCGGCCGAGTCGTGGTCGGTTTCGGTCATCTGCAGGTCCCCTTCGCCATCGCATCCTTGCGAGCAACGGACCTACGATACCTGCGGTTCGCCGCGCAAATGTGCGTACGCGACAGGTGACTCGAATACTCACGCTCGATGAGTAGTTCTCCTCTCCAACGCCGATGTGTGTGAAGGCACTGTCGTTGACATGCCAATTTTCGAGTCGAGGACGATCCGCTCCCCCTTTCCGAGTACAGCGGAAGTCGAGGCGAACACGCCGCCGCAACGCGATCGGTCGCTCGATTTCGTTCGCTTGTTTTCGTTGGTCGTTGTGATTGCCGGACACGGCATCATGCTGCGTGTGACGGTGGGTCCGGACAGCCTGATCTTCGGCAATCTGTTGAGCGAATCCTTTGCGCTCCAAGCATCGACGTGGCTGCTGCAGGTGCTTCCGCTGTTCTTTTTCGCGGGCGCCGCCGCAGGTGCACTCGGGTGGCGACGCGGTGCCGGCTGGGGCGCGTGGCTCATGCGACGCGCGCAGCGACTCTACCGACCTGTCTTCTTCTACGTTGCCGCGTGGATCGTCATGTTGATCGCCGCGAAACCTGTTGTCCCACAGTATGTACACAACGCGGTCGCGGGGTTGAGCATCCAATTGCTCTGGTTCATCGGCATTTACGTCGTAGTTCTCGCGTTCGTTCCGGCACTGGCTCGCATTACCCGCGCAAGTCAGCTCGGCTTCGTTGTCGGCGGCCTCGTCGGCGGAGCAGCACTGATCGACGCGGTTCGGCTCAACGGTGGCCCGATGATGATCGGCTACGTCAATATTCTCGTGTGGCTCATCCCGGCGGCGCTCGGTGTCGGCTACGTTCGCGGACTACTGGCCCGCCGTTGGGCACTGCGGATCGCCACTGCTGCACTCGGTTTCGACGTCGTGCTCGTGACCGCCGGACCCTACGACGTAAGCCTGGTGACGATTCCAGGTCAGCAACTGTCGAACATGACGCCCCCGTCGCTACTGCTCGCCGGGCACACCATCGTGCTGTCGTGTCTGTTCGTCGTCGCGGCACCGTGGTGCGCACGCGCCATGCGGCACGCTCGATTGTGGTGGTTCGTTGCGATCGGCAACCGGGGCGCCATGACGCTCTACCTCTGGCACATGCCCGCGCTCTTGATAGTGAGCGCGGTCAGTCACGTTCTCGGACATGACCGTTCGACGCCGACGCAGCCGGGATTCGGCACGCTGGTCCTCGCCCAACTCGTGACGTTCGCTGCGACGACCGCTGCGCTGTTCGTGCTGCTGCAGCCGCTGGAGAACCGGCCGATCGATCGGTGGGACGACGCGGTCGCCGAGGTCGGTGGCGTCCGCAATATCGTGGTCGGCGCCGTCGTGATCTGCGCAGGTCTCGCCAATCTGCTTGCTGCCAAATGGGGACTCGCAGGCCCTGGCGTGTGGTGCACGGGCGCCGCGGCCGCATTCCTACTCCTAGCTCGCCTGCAGACCCGGGTCCGGCGGACGGACGACGCACCACTCGTTACCTTCGGGGTCGAGCAGCACCTGAAAGCTGCCCGCCGTGTCGGACACGACCCCGCCGACCGCGACGGCGCCCATAGTTATTGCAGCTGAGGTAGCCACGCCGATGTCGTCGACAAGGACGTCCAGGTGGACCCTGTTCTTCACCGCTTTGGCTTCGGGCACCCGCTGGAAAGCCAACCTGGTCCACCCCGGCGGATCGACGTAGGCCCAGGAGTCGCTGCGCCGCACCGGATCACCGCCGAGCACGGTCGACCAGAAGGTGGCAAGGAGCAACGGCTCCGTGCAATCGAAGACCACTTCGTCGATGCGTCCGAGCATCGGCCGAGCCTACTCGCGGGAGTCGGCGCGGCCCGGCCATACCGAGCGCACCGACAGAATTTTCGTAGACTGTCGACAATGGCCATACCGGAATCACGCGAGTCGCTCCCGATGAGTCTCGTCGAACTCGCAGCAATGCGGGTCCGCGACGAGATTCTCAGCGGCGCCCTCGAGCCCGGCGAGCGCATCATCGAAGAGCAGCTGTGTGGCAGGTTGGGCATCAGCCGAGCACCGCTGCGCGAAGCCTTGCGACTGCTCGGTCAGCAGGGTCTGGTCGAGCATCTCCCCCGGCGCGGATCACGGGTTGCAACCTGGTCGCCGACCGACATCCTGCAGCTCTACGACCTCAGGCACCTGTTGGAGCGGTACGCGATCGAAAAGGCGCTACCACTGCCGCAGGACGCCGAGGTCGATCCCCTCGCGCGCATCCGGACTGCCCTCGCGGAGATGGAACACCACGGCGAACACGGCGACGAGCTGGCGAAGGACGACGCGCATCGACGTTTTCACGCCGCGGTCGTCGGCCTGGCCGACAATCGGCAGCTGGAGATCGCACTCGAGCCTGTGCTGCTGAAGCTGCAGCTTCCGATGGCCATCAATTTGCGCGAGGAAGCACGACAGCACGATCCACAGGACGGCATCCGCAGACACCTCGCGATACTCGAGGCACTCGAAGCCAACGACGTCGACCGTGCCGTCGCTGCCGTCGAACACCACGGCGAGTTGTCCTACCTCGAGCTCGGATAACACAATCGACACGTAAGCGTTCCAGGGACGCCACGCATTCTGTCGACAATCGACAGCATGACATTTTCTGCAAGCGGAACTGGACCTGCGCTCGGTCCGTCGGTCGCGGAGATCGTGGACTCGCACGCGAGCGGCTCGGGCTCGCCCGTCAAGACCGCAATGCGGGTCGCCGACGCGATCGAAGCGCGCGGCGACGACGGCACCTGGATATCGGTGGTCCCCCGCGATCGACTGCTCGCTGCGGCGCGTGAAATCGAGGCACGACCCGGCGCGCGGGCCCTCCCGCTCTACGGTGTGCCCTTCGGAGTGAAAGACAGCATCGACGTAGCAGGTGTGCCGACCACGCTCGCCTGCCCCGACTTCGCCTACACGGCCGAAGAGACGGCACCTGCGGTGGCGCGACTGCTGGCAGCGGGCGCGCTGTACGTCGGAAAGACCAGTCTCGATCAGTTCGCGACCGGGCTCAACGGCACGCGGACCCCGTACCCGATTCCGCGAAGTGTGTTCGGCGACAACATGATTTCCGGTGGTTCGAGTTCGGGCTCGGCACTCGCCGTCGCGCTCGGTCAGGTCCCGTTCTGCGTCGCAACCGACACCGCCGGATCCGGTCGAGTACCTGCCGCGCTCAACGGCGTGGTCGGCTTCAAACCGTCGCGCGGCGTGATCAGCACCGTCGGCTTGGTTCCGGCCTGCAAGTCGCTGGACTGCATCACCGTGATGGCGGGCTGCATCGAAGACGTCGACCGCACCTTCGACGTACTTGCCGGACTCGACGACAACGATTCGTGGAGTCGACCACGCGGACCCTTCTACGGCGGCAAACCGATTCGGATCGGCCTCCCCGACGCGACCGATCTCGAATTCTTCGGCGACGAGTCCATGGCGGCAGCCCATTTCGCGATTCGCAAGAAGATTCTGCGCAGCGCGGCGACGACGGTCGCAGTCGGCCTCGGACCCTTTCTCGATGCGGGCGCGCTCCTCTACCAGGGGTCATGGGTCGCCGAACGCCTCGTCGAGTTCGCCGACTTCCTTGCCGCACAACCGGATTCGATCCGTCCCGTCGTTCGCGACATCCTGCGCAGCGGCGAAAAGTACACGGCTGTAGACGCATTCCGAGCCCAGCAACGACTGCAGGAACTACGAGCCGAGGTCGGGCGCGGGTGGCGCGACATGGACGTTCTGATCCTGCCCACGATCGGAACCACCTTCACCGTCGACGAAGTCCTTGCCCGGCCGATCGAATGCAACACCGTACTCGGGTACTACACGCATTTCGGAAACCTGCTCGATCTCGTCGGTGTGGCTGTGCCGATGGGACTCACGGCCGACGGCAGGCCCTTGAGCGTGATGGTGCTCGGCCCCGCCCTGTCCGACGACACGGTGCTGCAGGTTGCCGCACAACTGCTCGACGAGCCGCGCAGTCACTCCGATGAGCCTGCCCACGAGCCACTTTCGCAATCCACCTACATGCTAGAGGAGCAACTGTGAATACCCCTACCGTCTCGTCCGCGCGCCCGTCACCGTTCCCCCTCACCCCGGGTGCGACCGCACTGATCGTCATCGACATGCAGCGAGACTTCCTGCTGCCCGGCGGTTTCGGCGAAAGCCTCGGCAACGACGTCGCGTTGCTGCAACAGGTAGTCGGTCCGCTGACCGACCTCCTCGCCGCGGCACGGGCGGCAGGCATCCTGGTTGTGCACACCCGCGAGGGCCACGAACCCGACCTTTCCGACTGCCCTCCTGCGAAACTCGCGCGCGGGAACCCGTCACAGCGGATCGGCGACCCCGGTGCATTCGGGCGCATCCTGATTCGCGGCGAGTACGGCCACGACATCGTCGACGAACTCGCTCCGATCGACGGTGAGGTCGTCATAGACAAGCCGGGCAAGGGCGCGTTCTACGCGACGTCTCTGCAGGATGTGCTTGTCGCCGAGGGCATCACCCAACTTCTGGTCACCGGAGTCACCACCGAGGTATGTGTGCACACAACGGTGCGTGAGGCGAACGACAGAGGTTACGAGTGCCTTGTCGTATCCGATTGCGTCGGTTCGTATTTCCCGGACTTTCAGAAGATCGGTCTGGAGATGATCAGCGCGCAGGGCGGCATCTTCGGGTGGGTCGCCGACACGTCCGCTGTGATACCGGCACTTGCCGCGCTCGAAGAGTTTTCCGCATCGTCTACCCGCCAAGCCAGCTGAAGGGATTCCGCCATGAGTACAGATGTAGACACCTCGTCCGAATCTCCCTCCGACACAACGCCGCCGACCCTACCGCCGGCATCCGTCAAGGCGCTGCCGTGGTGGACGCGCGGCGACACCAACGCCTTCTTCGGCCTCGGCTTCAACATCCTCGTCAACGTCCTGACGCTGACGGTGCTGATGACCGGAGTTGTGAAACTTCCCGGCGACGACGTGTTCGGCACGGTCCTACCCGCGCTCGGTATCGCATTGATACTCGGCAACCTCTACTACACGCTGCTTGCCCGCAGACTTGCCAAGCGCGAAAACCGCACCGACGTAACGGCATTACCGTACGGACCAAGCGTTCCGCACATGTTCATCGTCGTCTTCGTCGTCATGCTGCCGGTGTATCTGGCGACGAACGACCCCACCGCGGCGTGGCAGGCCGGGCTGGCATGGGCGTTTATGATCGGCGTCATCGTGATGATCGGCGCATTCGTCGGTCCCTACATTCGCAAGCTCACCCCGCGCGCCGCAATGCTCGGCACGCTCGCAGGAATCTCGATCACCTTCATCTCGATGCGACCGGCAGCGCAGATGTGGGAAGTCGCCTGGATCGGTCTCGCTGTACTCGCGATCATCCTGATCGGCTTCTTCACGAATGTGAAGCTGCCAGGCAATATTCCGGTCGGCTTGGCCGCATTGCTGATCGGCACGGCGATCGGGTGGATCGGCGGCTACATGTCCGCTCCCGATGTGTCCGCGGCAGTGCGTGACATCGCGATCGGGCTCCCCGACCTGCGCCTCGACATGCTCTTCTCCGGCCTCGGTGACCTTGCGCCACTGCTAGGAACCGCAATCCCGTTGGGAATCTACAACTTCACCGAAGCGATGAGCAACGTGGAGAGTGCCGCAGCAGCAGGTGACGACTACAACCTGCGCAGTGTCCTGCTCGCCGACGGAGCCGGCGCGGTCGTCGGTGCTGCGTTCGGTTCGCCGTTTCCGCCTGCCGTCTACATCGGGCACCCCGGCTGGAAGGACGCGGGCGGTCGGATCGGCTACTCGCTCGCCAGCGGCTCTGTCATCGGATTGTTCTGCTTCCTAGGGCTTTTCGGCGTACTCGCGACGATTCTGCCCATCCCAGCGATCGTCCCGATTCTGCTCTACATCGGTCTGCTGATCGGCGCCCAGGCCTTCCAAGCCGTACCGAAACTGCATGCTGTCGCAGTGGTCGCGGCACTCCTACCGAACCTCGCGCAATGGGCGAGCGGATTGGTCGACAATGCACTTGCCGCAGCGGGCACGACGGCTGACAAGGTCGGCAGCGAAGCGCTCGGCAACGCCGGAGTCGTCTACGACGGCTTGAAGACACTCGGCGAAGGTGCGGTGCTCACTGGACTGGTTCTCGGCACCATCGTCACCTTCATCCTCGACAAGAAGCTCGTGTACGCGGCGATCGCTGCCGCGGTCGGTGCCGTCCTCTCGTTCATCGGACTGATCCACGGTGAATCCGTCGCGTGGGCCGCCAACCCGACTGTCGCGCTCGGTTACGTGTTGTTCGCGATCGTGTGTGCTGCATACGCACTGTTGCCGTCGGCCAAGACGCCACCCGAGGTCGTGCAGGACGAGGTCGCCTAACCTGGTTTCGTGACGACGGCACGGGTGGACAGTTGGACGTGGGCGGTGCGGCTTTTCAAAACGCGGTCGAGCGCGGCGACCGCCGCCCGCGCCGGCCACGTCCGCGTCAACGGTGTCTCGGTCAAAGCGGCGCACCCCGTACGAATCGGCGACGAGGTGCGGGTGCGTGTCGCGGGCACCGAGCGGATCGTCGAAGTGGTGCGCATCGTGACCAAGAGGGTCGGCGCTCCGATCGCAGCGGAATGCATCATCGACCGAAGTCCGCCACCACCGCCCCGTGAGGTTCTCGCGTCGATCCCGCAACGCGACCGCGGCGCCGGGCGGCCGACCAAACGTGATCGCCGCGAGCTGGACCGACTGCGCGGGCACTCCTCAGCGGATCAGGTTGCGGTAGAACCGTTCTCGCCAGATCAATGCTCGCCACTTCAGGAGTAGAACGACTCCAGTTCGAACAGCGCCGACTCCAGATACGCCGCAAGCTGACCGAGGTCGGGTACGGCGTCCGGACATCCGACGATGCCGAAATCGAGTGTGCCTGCCAAAGTCGTCGCATTGATTGCGACGGCAAGTCCGTCGTCGAGTACCGATGCCGGATGCAGGGCAGCGAGGCGCGCACCGTTCCAGTACAAGCGTTCCATCGGTCCCGTCACATGCGACACCACGAGATTGAACGGCGGCGGCGCGGAGGTGCGTACTCCGGCAAGCATCTTCGGCGTCATCGCAGCGACCGACGACACCAACGAACTTGCCTTGCCGACCGAACTCGCCATCTTCCTGCCCGTCGCGAGCGACGACTTGATCGCAGTTAAGCGATCGCCCGGATGTTTCGTCGTCGTACCCAGCTGGCAGAAGACGGTCTCGACCTTCGCATCCGCGTTGGCGTCACGCGTCCGTTTGACGACCGGAACCATGGCGACCAGCGACGTCTGCGGCAACGCATTGCGGTCGAGCAGATAGTTTCTGACGGCACCTGCGGTCATTGCGAGCACAAGCTCGTCCAGGTCGGAACGCGAAAACCTGCGGACGACGTCGAGGCGGCTCGACGTGAACGAGCGCGTGACGAACTCCCGTCGCGCGCCGACCGGAACGTTGAACATCGTCTTCGGCGCCCGGTACGGCACGGCAAGGTTGCGGTCGGCAAGTGCGCGACCTGCAACCCGCGCCGAGTCAGGGACCATCTCGGCGAGTCCGGTCAGGCGTTTACTACCCATCCGCAACAGCGATCCGAGGCTGGTGTCCGGTGTGGGCTGCGGGGCTTGCGGGGCTGCAGGCGCGGGTTTGCGAGCAGCGATCTGATGCCAGGGCGCCCGGACCGTCGTGTCGGTGGGATCCTTCGACAACGTCCGCTGGACCAGTTGGACCAACTGCACGGCGCTCACCCCGTCCATAAGTGAGCGGTGCACTTCGAGGAACAGTGCGAAGCGGCCGTCTGCAAGCACATCGACGAGGTAGGCGCCCCACAGTGGCCGCTCGCGGGTCAACAGCGTGCCGTGCCACTCCGAGACCGCTGCGAGAAGTTCGTCGATGCCTGCGGGGTCACCGATCCGCATAAGCCGGACGTGTTTGCGAATGTCGACGTCGAGGTCGGTACTCCAGGCGAGCGGACCGACAACTCCGCCCATGGCCGTCATCGGCTTCTTGCGGAACTCCGGCGCCAAGTCGTGGTCGGCAACGATCTGCTCGTAGAGCGCCTCGACGAACTCCGAACCCGCACCCTTCGGCGGTTCGAACAGCATCAGCAACCCGACGTGCATCGGGTGGTCGCTCGATTCCGCGAGGACATAGGACGCGTCGGTTACTTGCATGAACTCCACGCGGGGTTCCTCCGATGCGACGCGGTTTGTTGGTTGCCGCATGGTACCGGTGCCTCGGTCCCCCGCGCTCGCTATCCTGCCGCCATGACTGTCCTCGCAATTCTGGTGCTGCTCGCCCTGCTCGCCGCCCTGATCTTCTCCGGCTACGCGCTGCACAGATTTGTGATCCGACCCAACCGCAAGACTCTCGCGTACCGAATGTCGAAGGACTTCGACAAGGAGAAGGTGGTCCGGCAACAGTTGCTCGTCGACTTGATGTGCGTCGAATCGGACACAGCGGCGGCCGTGAACGGCCTTGGCGCGCTCGTGCTATCGCCGAACCGCCTCTGGTTTCACCATTCGGATTCGCTTGTGACGCTGGATATTCCGCTGTCCACCATCACCGAGTGCACGCTGGTCCCGCGCCATCTCGGGAAGTCGACCGGGCGTCCGTTGCTTATGGTTCGCTACACGACCGCGGCGGGACCGGACAGCGCGGCGTTCCACCTGCCCTACCCCGACGAGTGGCGGCTCGCCCTCGACAATCTGCGGAATCCGATCAGTTCGTGACGAGCGTCGTGTGGACCGGCGTCGGGTATCGCGAAATGTCGAGTACCGGGCAGTGCGCGTCGGCGGCAGTCTGGAGTTCGGCGTAGCGGTCGGCGGATTCGGGGCCGGTGATTCGCACCGCGAGTCGAACCTCGCCGAAACCCGCACGGACATCGTCGTTCAGTCCGAAGAAGCCCTGCACATCGAGGTCGCCCTCTGCCTCGATAGCGAGATCGTCGAACGCGATTCCGAGCTTGTCCGCCCAGAATCGGTACGCGACGACCTGGCACGAGATGAGGGCCGCCAAGTAGAACTCGACGGGATTCGGTGCGGTGTTCTCGCCACCGAGGGCGGGTGGTTCGTCGACGGCGATCGTGTAGTTGCCCAGTGTGATCGAGCTGCCGACCGCGCCCTGCGATCTGCCCGAACCGCGGAAGACGACCTGCGCGTTCGCAGGATTCTCTGCAACCGCATTCGCCGTTGCGTCGATGATTGCGCCGAGCTGCGTCGTCGATGCTGTAGTCATGTGCCAGAGCATATTTCGCTGCCCACGCGCGCCGCAGCGGTTGGAATCGCGCTGAGTCGAAGGGTTCACTTGTCCTGGGTTCGCGCGCGCAGGGTCGACCACTCCGCGGTTGTGAGCGCACGTTCCGCGATGGGTAGCAGTTGCGATTCCTCTTGCGCTGCATGCTCTTCGAGCTCGTCGGAGAGGGCATCGAGCGCAGCGGTTAGGCGTGCCCGTTCGATAGCCGCGGCGGCACCGACGAATGCTGCCGTACGTGCTTGCGCGCGGGTCAGCAGTCGGTCTATCCGTTCGTGCTGTTCTTCGGCGCAGAGCACGCGCACCGAGTCTGCGGGTGCACGGTCGAGCACTGCGGGCCATACGATCTCGTCCTGCGACATGGTGTGACGGCGCAGGGCAGCGACCGCTCCTGCCAGTCGTCGCGCGACCTCGGCAGCACCGCTGCGATCACCGTCGGCAACAGCGTGCACAAGTCGGCGCAGCGTGCGGAACATTGTGCAGTGCTCGTCGTGTAGCAAAATCGCTCGGTGGTCCACGGATCCAGGGTGCCGCGAGCGGCTTGTAGCCGGCTAGGAACGCGGTCGGCGTCGCTGCCATTACGCTTGTCCAGCTATGGTTTCGATCCGCGTACTCGGCTCCCTGGACGCCGCCATCGGGCGCGAGAGCATCGATGTAGGCGGTCCACGCCAACGAGGTGTCCTCGCGCTACTTCTTGTGGCCCGGGGTGAGGTCGTGTCGGTGGATCGACTCGTCGACGATCTGTGGAAAGGCGAACCACCGCCCCGCGCACTCGGTGCCCTGCAGGCCTACGTTTCCAATCTGCGCAGGGTGCTCGAGCCGAACCGACCGCCGCGAGCGCCGGCCGAGATCTTGGTCAGCCAGGCACCCGGCTACGCACTGCGCCTGGCTACGTCTGCGGTGGATGCCTGGCAGTTCGAAGCAGACGTCCGCGCGGCCGCGACGATCGACGATCCGATTCGCCGCCACAAAGCGCTGGACGAGGCTCTCGGTTTATGGCGAGGCCCAGCGTTTGCGGAGTTCACCGGCGAACCGTGGGCGACCGCCGAAGCGCACAGACTCGACGAGCTTCGACTCTCCACACGTGAACGGCGTGCAGCAGCCGCACTCGATGCGGGCGACGCCATCGCCGCCGCTGCGGACGCCGAGGCGCTCACCGGCGAATATCCCCTGCGTGAAGAGGGTTGGCGACTACTTGCTCTCGCCCGCTATACGGCAGGCAGGCAAGCGGAGGCGTTGTCCGCGCTGCGTCAGGCCCGCGACGTTCTTGCCGAGGAACTCGGTATCGATCCGGGGCCCGCGCTGATTCGTCTCGAGGCCGATCTGCGTGCCCAACGGATCCCGGTTCGTCAGCCGGAACCCGCCCGAGCAACGGTTGCTCGCAACGAGACGGTGGACACCGCCGTTTTCGTCGGCAGAAAACCCGAGTTGCAAGCTCTGCATGCCGTCGCCTCGACGCCCGCGCACGGCGGGCGGTCGCGGGCCGCTCTTGTGTCCGGCGAGGCGGGTAGCGGTAAATCGACTCTGCTGCAACGTTTTCGGAACGAACTGGAAGCCGACGGCTGGCGCGTCGTCGTCGGCCGCTGTCCTGAGACCGACGGCGCTCCCCCTGCCTGGCCGTGGGTGGAATTGCTGCGTTCCCTCGCCGTCGACGTGGACCCCGGTGAGCATCGCGACACCCTCGCACCCCTGCTCGACGATCATCGCGGGAGCGTCACCGACCCCAACGCCGCGTTCGGCCGCTTCCTCTTGCACCGAGCAGTCGCCACCTACCTCGACACCGCAGCACGCGATCGCCCACTCGCGATCTTTCTCGACGATCTCCACCGCGGTGATGCAGAAACCCTCGCACTGCTGAGCAGCGTCACGGAGTCGTCGTCCGTGTTCACCGTCGTTGCCTACCGACCCGACGAAGTAGGTCCACAGCTCGAACACACATTGGCGGGCGTCGCGACCTCGACGCAGGCTCGGATCCGGCTGACCGGCCTCGATGCTGTCGACGCCGCACAGCTCGTCCGGGCGGTCTCCGGTGTCCTTCCGGACGGTTCCACGATCGAGAAGCTCACGGAGCGGACCGGCGGAAATCCGTTCTACCTGCGAGAAAGCGCGCGTCTGCTCGGCAGCGAAGGTGAGTTGGTCGCGACATCGGAAGTGCCGGAAGGGGTAAGGGACGTGCTGCGCAGGCGGTTCGCGCGGCTGCCCGAGGTTGCGGTGTCGATACTGCGACTGATGGCCGTCATCGGCCGCAACGCCGAGGTCGACGTGCTGCTGCGTGCGGCCGAGGTGGACGAAGACACCGTCCTCGACGCACTGGATGCAGGGGTTGTTGCCGGCCTGCTCGACGAACCGGGGCCAGGCCGCGTGCGATTCACCCACGCACTCGTTCGCGACACCCTGTTCGGCGATCTGTCTCGGCTCCGACGCTCGCGGTGGCACCTTAGGGTCGCCGAGGCGGTGGAGGCTGTTCGGCCCGGCGACGTCGCGGCGTTGGCGCACCATTTCGGCGAATGCCTAGGACTGGCAACCGCGCGCCGCGCTGCGGACTACGCGATCGCCGCGGGCGAGCAGGCCGAACGGCGGTTCGCACACGATCTTGCGGCAGCCTTCTATTGGCGAGCGGTCGCTGCTCTGGAGGTGCTCGACAGCGCAGGCCCGGTGACACCGCAGAGTGTCACGTCGCGAGTGGACCTGATCTCGCGCGCAAGCAAGGCCTACCTCGCATCCGGCGCAAGCATTCCAGCTCGCGAAGCCAGGGACCGTGCAGCGTCGCTAGCGGCCACCGCAGGCCGTGACGACTTGATCGTCGCGGCCCTCACAGCCTGGGACGCGCCGACGCCGTGGCTCAACAGGATCTACGGCACCGTCGACGACCGAATCGTCGGCATGATCGAAATCGCTTTGAGCACAAATGACCTGACCCCAGCGCAGCGTTGCCGTTTGCTTGTCGTACTCGTCGAGGAAGTCAGCGGCGAACAGTACGAGAAAGCGTGGGCCGCGGCGACGGAGGCACAGCGACTCGCACGCGAGATCGGCGATCCGCACGTCCTCGGTCTAGCACTGAGCAGCAACCTGTCCCTCCACGATCCGACTATGACGAGATCGACGCGGGAAAGCTTGGCCACGGAGATGATCGCGCTCGGCACCGAGCACAACATGCCTGCTATCGCGTTGATCGGTCACTACGTCGCGATGCAGGCCGCGGCCGCGTTCGGTGAACTCGAGCTCACTGTCGAGCATCTCGATGCCGCAACGGCCATCGCTGACCGCTATCAGTGGCGCCAGGCGCAAGGCACCAACATGTCGGCTCGCGGGTTCGTCGCGCACGCCCGCGGCGACCTCGACGAGGCCGAAAAGTGTTATACGACAACAAACGATATTTTCGTACGGCACGGTGCAACCGATGCAACGGGCACCTACGCCGTCGCGCTCTTCTCGGTTCGGCTCAGGCAAGGCCGGGTCGGCGAGCTCGCGCCGATCCTGACCGCGGTAGCGACGTCCGCGCCCGACGCCGTCGCGGATCCGCTCGCCGTTGCACTGCTGGCTATCGGCGACACCGCCGGTGCGCGCGCTGCACGGCAGCAGCTTGGACCGATTCGTATCGACTTCTTCCGATCACTGTTCCTTGCCGTACGCGGCCTGGCTGTCGTCGGGCTTGGAGCACACGACGAGGCTCGCACCGTGTACGACGAGCTGCTGGCATATGCCGGTCAAATCGGTGGTGCGAGTACGGGTTCCGTCGCCATCGGACCGACGGACACAATCCTCGGCGACCTTGCCGTGTTGCTCGGCGACACCGCAGTGGCGGCCGCGCACTACGAGGTCGCCGAACAGCTGGCATTGCGCTGCGGCTGTCCGCAGTGGATCGCCGAAGCGCGGGAACGTCTCGGTAACTGACGGACTCCAAGTGTTCTACTAGTGGCCAGGCCCATCCTGACGAAGACAATTCTCGATTACGAGGCTCTCGTTTACACAGTCTTCGGAGGACACCATGAGTTCCCTTCTTCATAGGGTCGGTGCGGCGAGTGCAACTCGGCCGTGGCGGGTGATCGGCGTTTGGGTGACCTTGGTGCTGATCGCATTCGGATTGGCCGCAGGAGTCGGCGGTAGCCCACAGGACAACTACACCATTCCGGGGGTCGACGCCCAGGCGGGCACGGATCTCCTCACCGAAAGGTTCGTCGAATTCTCGGGGGCCGACGCTCGCATCGTCGTGCACTCCGACACGGGCAAGGTGCCCGCCACCGAACTCACCACGTTGAGCGAGCGACTGTCGAAGGTGGCAGGCGTGAGCGCGGTCGCTCCCCCACGGGTTTCGGCCGACGGTGACACCGCGCTGATCGACCTCAGCTATAGCGTCCCCGTCACCGACTTCAGCGGCACCGAAGGTATCGACGCGCTCAGGGCAGCGACCGAACCCACCGAGGATGCCGGCTACCAGGTCGAACTGGGCGGTCAGATCCCCGAAAACATCTCTGCGCCTTCGGGTGTGGCTGAAGCGATCGGCATCGTTGTCGCGCTGATCATCCTGGTGTTCGCGTTCGGTTCGATCGTCGCCGCCGGATTGCCGCTCGCAGTTGCGTTCGTCGGCGTCGGAATCGGGTCCGCGCTGATCACCGTCATGGCGGGCTTCACCGACATCAGCAACATTGCGCCGACGGTCGCGACGATGGTCGGCATCGGTATCGGCATCGACTACGCATTGCTGCTGGTCACGCGGTATGCCGAGGGACTACGCGGCGGGATGAGCGTCGTCGACGCCGCTGCCAGAGCCAATGCAACGGCAGGCATGTCGGTGATCTTCGCCGGTACTACCGTCCTCGTCTCGCTGTTCGGTCTGAAACTCGCAGGCATTCCGGTCTACTCCTCGTTCGGCTACGCGACCTTCGCGATGGTCGCCTCCGTCATGTTGGCGTCGGTCACCTTGGTTCCAGCGCTGTGTGGACTTGCTGGTCACCGAGTGTTGAGCAAGCGCAGTCGTAACGCGACCGCGGTTGTGGTCGCGGACGCACCCAGGGTGTCCACGACGTTCAAGGCATCCAAGACCGAACGCTGGGCGACCAGGGTCGGCGAGAAGCCGTGGCCGCTTGCAGTTGCCGCGTTGCTGATTTTGCTACTGCTGGCAGCGCCCGTACTGCAGATGCGCACGTGGCCACAGGATTCCGGCAGCCAGCCGACGTCCAACACGACCCGACTTGCCTACGACATCGTCAGCGACGAATTCGGTCCGGGCGCCAATGGTCCGTTCATCGTCGCCATCGATCTGGACCACACCTCCGACAGCGAGCTGAATGCACTGATCGCAACGTTCAAGGCTGATCCGGGCGTCGCGCAGGTGTCCCCCGTGATCCGCAATGCGGCGGGCACGGCGGCAATCGTTCGGGTCGAAGCGAAGACCGGACCGCAGGATGCCGCAACACCAGAGACGCTGACCCGGTTGCGGTCGGCGCTGCCGGAGACCTCGCACGTGACAGGACTGACGGCGATCTTCTCCGATATCTCGAATCGGTTGGCCGACAGGTTGTGGTTGGTGATCGCGGTCGTCGTCGCGCTAGCGGTGATCTTGATGACGGCGGTGTTCCGCGCGCCGGTGGTCGCCTTGAAAGCTGCTGCAATGAACCTGCTTTCGGTCGCAGCCGCCTACGGCGTGATGGTCGCGGTGTTCCAGTGGGGCTGGGGCGCCGAGCTTCTCGGATTGCCACACGAAGTGCCCGTGTCCAGCTGGGTCCCGATCCTGATGTTCACGATCCTGTTCGGGCTCTCCATGGACTACGAGGTGTTCTTGCTCTCGCGAGTCAGGGAGCTGTGGCTGAAGACGGGTGACGCGCACACCAGCGTGATCAAGGGTCTCGCGTCGACAGGTCGTGTCATCACCAGCGCGGGCGCGATCATGATCGCGGTGTTCGCAGGGTTCGCCATGGATTCCGACATCACGGTCAAGATGATGGGCGTCGGCCTCGCGACGGCAGTCCTCGTCGACGTGACGATCGTCAGGATGGTGCTCGTCCCGGCGACGACGTCGATCCTAGGTAAGGCCAACTGGTGGATCCCGGCCTGGCTCGATCGGGTGCTGCCGAAGTTCGACATCGAAGGCAGCGATCAGGCGGGCGAGCCGGCCCGCAAGGAGCCGATAAACGCGTAGGCAGCAAGCTGCTCGTGAGTCCTTTCGGAGGTTGGGCCCTCCGAAAGGACTCACGAGGCGCGGAGCGCCTTACAGCGAACGGGAGATGATTTCCTTCATGATTTCCGTCGTACCTGCATAGATCTGCTGCACGCGGGAATCGACCCAGGCCCGCGAGATCGGGTACTCGGTCATGTAGCCGTAGCCACCGAACAGCTGCAGGCAGGTATCCAGCACTGCCGTCGAACGCTCGGTCGTCCACCACTTCGCCATCGCGACGGTCGGGATGTCGAGTTCGCCCTGCAGATGCTTGGCGATGCAGTCGTCGAGGAACACTCGCGCGATCCGAGTTTCGGTGGCAACCTCGGCGAGCTTGAACTTGGTGTTCTGGAAGTTGAAGATCGGCTTCCCGAACGCCTGCCGCTCCTTCGTGTAGCGCAGTGTCTGCTCGAGCGCCGCCTCCATGCCGACGACCGCGCCGATGGCAACGATCAGCCGTTCCTGCGGAAGCTGCTGCATCAGCTGAATGAAGCCCTGACCTTCAGCGGTGCCGAGCAGGTTCGCGACCGGAATACGGACGTCTTCGAAAAAGAGTTCGGACGTGTCCTGACCCCGCTGCCCGAGCTTGTCCAGTGCGCGCCCACGGCGGAAGCCTTCGCGGTCACCCTCGACGAGGATCAGCGAGATGCCTGCTGCACCCTCGTCGGTTCCGGTCTTCACGACAACGATGATGAGGTCGGCCTGCTGACCGTTGGTGATGAACGTCTTCGAACCGTTGACGACGTAGTCGTCGCCGTCACGAACTGCGCGCGTCTTCACGGCCTGCAGGTCGGATCCGGTGCCAGGTTCGGTCATGGCGATCGCGCCGACGACCTCGCCGCTTGCCATCTTCGGCAACCACAGCTTCTTCTGCTCTTCGGTGCCGTACTCCAGCAGGTAGTGCGCCACGATGCCGTTGTGCAGGCTGCCGCCCCACGACGAGTCGCCGACCCGCGCCTGCTCCTCCATCAGCACAGCTTCGTGCGCGAACGTTCCGCCACCGCCGCCGTACTCCTCGGGGATCGACATGCAGAGCAGGCCCAGTTCGCCTGCCTTGTTCCAGAGGTCGCGATCGACCTGGTGAGCCTCGAGAAACTTCTCGATGTTCGGCTTGATTTCCTTCTCGACGAACGAGCGTGCGAGGTCGCGCAGCGCGTCCAAGTCCTCGTTCATCCACGCGGACCGATGTGCGGCCATCGAGATCTCCTAGTCAACAGGTGACACCCGCCACCAACTGGTGACGTAGGTCCTCACATTAGAGTTGTCGTCAGCCGTCGTCAATTTGCGGTACGAATAACGGGCTTGCGCTACAGGCCCGACCAGGAAGGAGTCGCCGGTGGAATCGACGTCAGCAGCACCAACGGAGACCCCGACCCGACTGTGGGCGGGCACGACACTCGACGAACGACGCACGTTCCGCTCGACGGCGTTGCTCGACGCCGCCCTCGACCAGATCGGGGAAAGCGGCAGCGCAGCCGTCACCGTGCGGTCGCTGTGTCGGCAGACCGGCCTCAACGACCGCTACTTCTACGAGAGCTTCGCCAATCGCGACGACCTGCTGGCTCAGCTCTATCGCCGCACGGCCGAAGCCGTACAAACCGAGTTACTCACGGAGACAACCGATATCGAGCATGACCGCCAGGCGTGGGCGCGGGCCGTCGTCGAACGTTTCGTCGCCATGATGGTCGACGATCCGCGCAAGGCGCGGCTTTTGCTCGTCGAGCCGATGGTCGAGCCGATCCTCGGCGGTATCGGCCTCGCGACAGTCCCCGTGTTCACCCGAATGATCCGCACCACCCTGCCGAAAGACGCGACGAAAACGGAACGAACCCTGACGGCGGTCACAGCGGTCGGCGCGCTCAGCGCTGTCCTCGGCGGCTGGTTCTCCGGCAAACTGGACGTCACCCGGGAGGAATTGGTCGAGCACTGCGCCAGAGTCCTGCTTCGAGGACGCACCGACGAGTAATGCGGCTCACCCAGCCCGAAGTTCGAGCGACCGCATCGCCTGATGCTGCAGCAAACGCACCCGACCTGCAGGTACCTCGAGCACCGTTGCCGTCTGAAATACCGTCAATCCTACGATGACGCGCAGGATCATGACCTCCTGGGCGATCGGATCGATGTTGTCGAACATCGCGTCGGACTGCCCGGCATCGTGTGCCAACTCGGCGCGGACGACCCGGACGATGACCGAGTACAGCTGTACGCGAGCAGCGGTGTCGGTGTCTGTGTATGTGTACGTGTCGACGAACGGCTCGATGGCAGCCGCATGAGCGATTCGCGCGACTGCATCGGCGAAATCCCAGCCGCTCGAAGACCTGGGAGAACGGAAGCGTCGACCGACTCTGGCACGGGTGTACCTGATCACCTGGGGCCACACAATAGACGTCAACTCAGCGAGCGATCCGCGGAAACGCTTGTCGCACTCTGCTGTCGTCGGGTCCATGCATCGAGTCTGTCGCCTCGTTCACGGCCACACATCGGGACAAGTACCCATATTGCGGGTCGGGGTTGTACCCCTTTAGGATGACGTGCGCCCTACTTTCGGACGAGACCGACCTCGTGTCGAGTCCGATTACGACGCTGGCTTCGTGTAGTCGCGAGCTACTCGAATCGCTTCCGACAAGGTCGCGTTGCTCAGAATCACCTTACCGACCGCCTGCACCGTCTCCTGCGGAAACTGTTCCCACAGTTGGTAGATGGGCTGTTCGTCAGTCCCCGACTGCGCGAATACCAGACCCTTGCTCGCCGTGAGTTCCTGAAGTTCCGCCTCACCTGTCGCGGCCATCGCAACTCCCTCCGTCGACGGCCGGGTACCCCGCGCCCTCTCATCGAAAACACCGACGACGTCGGCTATCGACCTACGCAGCAACGCTTCGTAGTCATCGACATCCGGCATGACGTCGGGACTGGTCGTGATGGTGACCGTGACCGTGTCCCCGATGCCGTGAATTCCGTGGGTCAAGCCCATCACAGGCGACAACGACGGAAACCCTGCCGTGAACCTGACAGTCCCGCCGTCGAGTTCCAGGTCGCCGGCACCGCGAAACACACTGGAGACGACTGTGTTTCCGCTGACAGTCGGCGGAATGTCGTCGAACGGATAGTTGGCGCCCTCGTGCCGCAACATCGGCGCTGCCAGCACGCTGCCGACCCGACTTTGGGCCGCGAACAATGGATTGTCGGCTCGGGAACGGCGTTCCGCCAGAGCCGCAGCGATCCGCTGTGCGCGCGTCACCACATCCGGCTCGTCGGGAAACAGGTCAACGCCGACGTTACGAAAGTTGTTCTTGACGTTCGCTCTTGGATGCGACGCAACCGGAAGCTCGGCGCCCAGACGGTCGACGGTACCGCCGTGACCGGTCAGGTACTCCGCAAGCGCCGATGAGATTGCCGTCAACACCATGATCGTGACGGTCACCTCGGAGCTGCGCAACTCCGCCGCGGGCAACACGATCATGCGCACCACCCGCGTCGGGTCGGGGCGGCTGTTCACCTTCGTCAGCTGTTGACCGACCGTGGGTGCAGGCAGTTCGCCTGCGGAGGTCAGCCGCTCGATCTCACGCTGTGCGCGAAAAGCTTGAACACCGCGGACGAATGTCATCGCAACGCGCAGCGGCAATCGCCCAAGCCCCCTGGCCACGAGGACTCCGTCGGGTAGTCGAGACGGTGCGCGGCGAACTGTCGGCCCGGGCGGATCCTGCGAACCGAACAATGCCCTTGCGATAGTCGAGGCCTGGCGTCCATCGGCCAACGCGTGGGATATCTGCAGTACTGCAATCGATCCCACACCCGACTCGCACCACGGTGCACCTGCGACGTCGCGAAACATGTGCAGCCGCCACGGTGTCGAACGAGCGTCGAGTTCGTCGGTGAGCAATTCACCCATTGCAGCGGTGAATCCACTCCAATCGGATTCTGGAAGTTGATGTTCGACTATCTGGTCAGGACCGAACGGCCGCGGCACCCAATAGGGAAAGTCCAGATTGCGCGGTACCTCGCGCAGCTTCACACAAAGATCGGGAATCAGAGCGCTGCGACGAGCTACCAACCGGCGCAACGACTCCGGCGTGCCGTGCGAACCGTCGAAGCAATACAGCAGGTATTGATCGTTACCGATCCGCTCGGTGAGCCAGTACATCTGGGCATCGCGCGGCGCCAGCTGCGTCCATCCCGCGGTCATTTTTCGAGTCTAGGAGATCATTCCAGCAGCAACCAGGCGGCCAGCCCCAGGCCGAGTATCGCAACACCGATGCGGAGTACCTCGGGTGGAATCAGTTTCACGACCGGTGGACCGAACCATCCGCCGACGAGCGCACCCATCGCCAACGCCAGCGTCGCGACCCAGTGCACCGGACCGAACACCGCAAACCCCACTGCTGCGACCAGATTGGCGATCCCGAGCAGAAAGCTCTTCAAGATCGTTGCGCCCCAGACGGTTTCCTTGGTGCAGATCAAGATGAGCGAAAGGAAGATCACGCCCGCACCCGCGCCGAAGTACCCGCCGTAAATGGCGATTGCAAAGATCGAGATCGGAACCAGTCGTGGAAAGTCGCGCTCCGCAACGTGTTTGCGAATCACCGGTTGCGCAAGCAACGCCAAAGATGCTGTTGCAACGAGAAACGGAACGATTGCCTCGAACGTGCCCTCCGGGGCGAGCAGCAGGACACACGCACCCGTCAGGCCGCCGAGCGCGGACGCCACCGCCCACCACACCAGTTTCGGGCCGCGACCGAGGAGTTCCTGTGTTGAATTCGCGGTCGAGCCGACGCCGACCGCGACCATCGCGACCGTGTTCGTGACGTTGGCTGTCACCGGAGGCAAACCGGCTGCCAACAAAGCTGGGTACGAAACGAGAGACGCCATCCCGGTGACGAATCCGACCACACCTGTGAAGAAGCCCGCGACCACGAGGAGAACAAATACGATCGGGCTCACGTGGTCCGACTGTACGGAGCGGCAACTAGTGCGGGAAACGCTCCCGCACACTGACCAAGGTCTCGGGTGCGCGCGCGGCCACCATTCCGGAAATCGCCATCACAAAGATGAAGACCATTGCGAGTGTCATGATCAGCATTCGGAGCACCTCTTCGGTTCGGATTGACTTCGATGTTGCCGAACCGATATTGGACGCGCCTGAGCGCAGATCGTGAGTTTCCTGTGAAAGGAGTGCAGGTCACCGCGAGGTGCGCGGACCGACAGGCGTATCGCCTCGCAAAGTGATCCGATGCATCACTCGCCGCTGCGTGCCATAGTCGCGGTTCGCATAGTGGATCGTGCTGCGGTTGTCCCACAACACCAGGTCACCGAGCTGCCAACGGTGCCGAACGATGTGTTCGGGCTTCGTCAGGTGCGCGTACAGGAAATCGAGGATGCCGCGGCTCTCCGCCTCCGAAACCCCGACGATATGCGACGTGAAACCCGGATTGACGAACAAACCCTTGCGCCCACTCTCCGGGTGAACACGAACGACAGGATGGGCGACCGGCGGCAGCGACGTCACCTCTTCGCCCTCCCAGAGATTGCCTTTGCCTGCCCTCTTGTGTGCGAGGTAGTAGCCGAATTCGCGGTTGCCGTCGTGGATCGCGGTCAGGCCGTCGATCAGTTCTCGAATCGGCGCAGACAGCGATTCGTACGCCAACTGACTGTCGGCCCAGTTCGTGTCGCCACCGTTCGGCGGCAGAACGACGGGTCGCAATATGGAACCGAGCGGTGGGCGTGGCATGAAGGTCACGTCGGTGTGCCAGACGTCGGCAAAGCCGTTGTCCTGGCTGTCGAGCGCGTACACCTCAGGAGCAACCTCGCCGCTGTCGTGCACGGGATGACCGACAGTGAGGTCGCCGAGTCGACGACCGAATTCGATGTGCTGCTCGTCGTCGATGAACTGCTTGCGCAGCACGAGCACCTTGTTCGCTACCAACGCCGCGCGAACCGCCCGCACCTCGGCATCGGAGGCGTCGGCTATCTGGAGGCCGAGTACCTCGGCGCCGAAATTGGGTCCGTAGTGGTCCAGAACCAGTTCGGTGGTCTCGATGTTGTTCTCGACAATGCTGTCGACGTCGTTCTCGAATGCGATGCTCACTGTTGCTCCCCTCGGACGACAGGTCCGATCGGATCGTGGGGTGTGAACCCGAAGATGGATGCTGGCGGTGGCCGGCTACGGCGTGCGAGATCTCGACGCGCTAGCGACGGCAGTCATCATCGACAACAAGAGTTTGCGCACAAACGACACAGGTCGACGGTGGTCCGTCGTACCAATCGGGTCGAGTGCATACGACAATTCCTACCGCAGATGTAGGGAAGCGGCAACTCCGCCCCTGGTCGGGTCGCTGTGACGATGGCCGTCGACGGCGTCGCGCTCTACACTCGGGCGGAGTTTGCAACGCCAGGAGCCCGAGAGTATTTGACCAGCGCAATTACGACGACCTCGTACCCGCCGCAGGACGGCGGCCGTACCGACTTCCGAACCCCCTTCGACGGGGTCCGGGCCTACGTCGATATCGCGGTTGGTCGTTCTCGTCCTGTTGTGCACCAATCTCATCGCCCACTTCACAACAGTGTGGGCCAGCCTTGCGGCCGTCCCCGTCGCAGCACTTGTCCTGGTGGCGCTGACAAGGCACCGGGGGTTGGGGTGGGAGGAACTCGGCCTCGGGCGCGAGCACCTGCGACGCGGGGCGCTGTACGCGGCGGGCGCCGTCGGTTTGGTCGTCACCGTTATTGCCATCGGTGTCGCTCTTCCGCTGACGCGTCCAATGTTCATGGCTGACAGGTACGCCACGATTTCCGGTGCTTTGATCGCGTCGATGATCGTGATTCCGCTACAGACCGTCATTCCCGAAGAACTTGCGTTTCGCGGTGTTCTGCAAGGCACGCTCTCGCGCGTCTACAGCTTCCGCGGTGTGGCGATGGCCGGGTCGTTGCTGTTCGGGCTCTGGCACATCGCCTCCTCGCTCGGTCTGACCGAAGGAAACCGTGGCTTCAGCGCGATACTCGGTGGCGGCGTGGCCGGCCAGGTCATCGGCATTGCCTGCGCGGTGCTTGCGACCGCAGCAGCGGGCCTCGTCTTCACCTGGCTACGCCGACGCAGCGGCAGCCTGCTCGCGCCGATCGCGCTGCACTGGTCGCTCAACGGTGTCGCCGCATTGGCAGCGGCAGCGGTTTTCCACGCTGCGGCCTGATCACGTCAGCAGCGCCCTGACCTGCTCCAGATCCGTTTGATGTCCAAGCAGGGTGACGACGTCGCCGGCGTGCAGAGCCACCGCTGCCGCTCCGGGCAACACAGAGTCGCCGCGCAGGATCGACACCACGATCACACCATCGGGAACGGCGTTGTCGCCGAGCTCTCGACCGACCGCAGTCGAGGTCTCGCCGACGCGTACATCGATCAAGTCGGCGTTGGCGGACACCTTCCCGAAACGTTCGACGTCGACCTGTACAGCCGTCCGATATCCGTGAACGATTTCGCGGACGCCGACGATGCCACGGACCAGGCGTTGGTCGTCGACCACCGTCAGCCATCGATGTCCGTCGGGAAGTGCATCTACGGCGTCGGCGAGTGTTGCCGCCACCGCGACAGTCGGTGCGCTGGCATCCAGCCACCTACCGAGCGACGTGTCGCCCTTCCTGGTCTGGAGTTCCGTCGACAACACATCTGTGAATACGGCACCGACGAACCGCCCGTGTTCGTCGACGACCGGGGCGCCTGGTACTGACACGGCCGACATGGCCTCGAACGCTGCTGCGGCGCGTGTCGATTCAGAGAGGACGAGACGAGGTTCGGTCAGCACCGACGCGACGGTGACGCCACCGAGTAGCGGCATCCCACGCTGCATCCGCGCGGCCTGTGCTTCGTCGCGATTCTGCAACTGCGCGCGGTAGATGGTGTCGCCGGAAGCACGAACGATCAGGTAGGCGAGGCCAACCGCGATCATCGCAGGGGCTAAAATCGTTATGCCGCCGGTCATTTCGGCGACCATCAGCATCACCGCAAGCGGGACGCGAGCAATGGCACCGAAGCAGGCCATCATCCCGACTATCACGAACGGCGCAGGACTGTCCGGCACAGCCGGCGCGATAGGTTCGAGCACTCGCCACACTGCCGCGCCGGTGAACGCGCCGATGACCAGTCCCGGCCCGAAGATGCCGCCGGAGCCGCCGGTCCCGATCGACAGCGATGTCGCGACGATCTTGGCGATAGGCAGCACGAGGATCAGCCAAAGTGGCATCGCGAGCAGAAGGGAACGGTCGAGTCCCTGCTGCACCCAGCCGTAGCCACTGCCGAGAATTTCGGGGATGCCGAGCGCGAGCAGACCGACGAGCACCCCGCCGATCGCCGGCTTGATGATCGGACTTCCTGGCAACCGATGGGTGACGCCGACCGTGAAGTAGAAGGTCCTCGCGAACAGCAGGCCGATGAAGCCTGCGAGTATTCCGATCAGTGCGAACCAGGCCAATTGCAGTGGCTCGTCGAACCGATAGTCGGAACCAGAGAAGCCGAACAACGGCTCGAAACCGAGGATCGCGCCGTAGACCGTGTAGCTCACGATCGATGTGAACAGACCGGGGATGATGGCCTCGAACTCGAAATCGTCCTTGTAAACGATTGCACCGCAAAGCAAGGCACCGCCGAGTGGGGCGCCGAAGATCGCACCGATACCGGATCCGATGCCGACCGCAACAGCGATACGACCATCGCGCGGCGCCAGGTCGAGGGTGCGTGCAAGCAGCGACCCGAAACCCGCCGAGATCTGCGCGGTCGGTCCTTCGCGGCCTGCCGAGCCGCCCGACCCGATCGTGATGGCGGACGCGACGAGTTTGACGAGCACAGCGCGCATACGAATCATGCGGGGGTTCTTGTTGACCGCTTCGATCGCTGCGTCGGTTCCGTGCCCCTCCGCCTCCGGAGCGAGAGTGAAAACGATTATCCCGGAAAGTAATCCACCGAGTCCGACGACGAGCGGGATAGCCCACGGCCGCGAAAAGCCGCTGTCCCCCTCGTGGCCGCCCTCACCGCTCGGAGAAGGCGGGGTGTACCCGCCGAGGAACTCGAGAAAGAACTGGGTCGACTGAGTCAGCGCGACGAAGAAGACGACGGCACCCAAACCGGCGACGACGCCGATCACGGTGCCGAGGACCAACCACTTCTGCAGATAGCTCGCACGTCCGACCCAGCCGCCGGACTGTGTCGCCACGGATAGCAACCTGTGCCGCACCGCCTTCGGCGCGCGGAGATTCAGCGGACCGATCATGATGCACCCTAACCGGGCACGAGAACTCCTGCGGCTGTTCCGACCCGGCCATATGCCGTCGCGAGCGTTTCGACCGTGTCGTGGGCGTTGAGACCGCTCGGATTGGGGACGACCCATAGTTGCGCGCCTGCCAAGTCCTCGGGTTGACGGCCGACCGTCGCTTTGCGTCGATCGAATGCGACGCGGTAGGCGGTGATGCCTGCGATGGCGACGACCTGGACCTGATTGTCGGCCACCAACTTCTCCAAAGCTTTTGTACCGCTGCGCAACTCGTCGGTCGTTAATTCGTCTGCCCGCGCCGTGGCCCGTGGTGCGAGGTTGCTGATTCCGACACCGCGGCGGATGACGTACTCGGCGTCCTCGGCCGACATTCCCTCGGACGGATCGATTGGACGTTCGATGATGCCCGCTCGAAACAACGCGGGCCAGAACCGATTGCCACGTCTGGCGAAATGCGCGCCGGTTGCGGCGGTCCACAAACCGGGATTGATACCGACGAACAGCAGCTTGCACCCAGGCCCGATCAGGTCGGGCACGGTCGCGTCGCGGTAGCCCTCGAGTTCAGCTTTGGTGAAGCCCACTATCCGATCTAAGCGCACGTCGACTCCGCATCGGTGGCTGATCCGATGCGGAGTCGATGTTCGGTTGTCGGCGGTCAGGCAGCCTTGGGACTGGCTCGGCCGTGGGCGGGAATGGGTTGTCGGCGTGGGTCCATTCCAGCGGGTGGGATGAACCAGGGATGGCGGTCGGTGCCCATCACCACATCCCAGTCGGTGTGATGCATCAGCCGATGATGAAACCGGCACAGCAGCACCAAGTTGTCCAGATCGGTGGGTCCGCCGTCGACCCAATGGTGCACATGATGTGCGTCGCACCAGGATTCGGGTCGACCGCAGCCAGGGAACGCACACCCGCGATCGCGGGCAGCGACGACTTTGCGGAGCCGTTTCGACACCACCCGAGTGGTGCGACCCAGGTCGACGGGGCAGCCGTCCTCGTCCAACACGATGGTGGTGCGCACACAGTCGCAGGCAAGGCGACGGGTGGAGCGCACGGTCAGTGGTCCCATCCACGGCATCCAGCCGGTGTCGGTGTTCTCGAACAACTGCCGGTAGGCGTTGCGATCGGGTCGCGGTTGTTCAGTGTCGAGCCGATCTGTGTCGGGCTGATCGGTGTCGGGCTGATCGGTGTCGGACTGGTCAGCAGCATTCGGGTCACACATGTCGGTGTGGTAATCGATGAGGTCGGCGGCGTTGATGTGCACCGACAGGTGCGGTCGGTCTCCACCTTCGGTGGGTCCGGTGGCGGAGTCGAGGTAGCGCCGCAGAATTTCGGCGAACGCGTCGGCGCGGCGTTGCGCGGCACTGCGGGCGTCGCGGTCTCCGGTGGCGCTGTTCGGGTGCGGTGCCGCCAATGGGGAGAGGGCAGCGAGCAACATTTCCGCGGTTTCGGCGTCGACGTCACCTTTGATCGCCATGCGACCGTTGAGGCTGGTGGAGG